>JBKKCN010000635.1:0-18093 GCA_046712525.1 Candidatus Rokuibacteriota bacterium | reverse complement strand
CAGCAGCCCGGGGCGATGCAGCTCCTTCCGGCTCATCGTGAAGGTCTCCATAGATGGAGGACCTTTTCACGTAGCAGTTACCCCCGGACATTTTCATGTAGCAGCAGCAGATTGAACGCGACGCCTTGACCCATCGGCCGGCTCGGGGCTACGTTACCCGCCACGAAGGCCATGAGCGATCGTCACACCCTCGACCTCGACTCCGTCACGCATCGCTACGGCCCCGTCACCGCCGTCGACGACGTGTCGCTGGCCGTGCGCGCGGGCGAGATCGTGGCCCTCCTCGGTCCCTCGGGCTGCGGCAAGACCACGCTGTTGCGGGTGGTGGCCGGGTTCGTTCGACAGAGCGCGGGCTCGGTGCGGATCGACGGCCGGCCCATCGACCACCTGCCCGCAAATCTGAGAAATGTCGGCATCGTCTTCCAGAGCTACGCGCTCTTTCCCCACATGACGGTGGCGCACAACGTCGCCTACGGGCTCGAGGCGCGCGGTGTGGCGCGCGCGGACGTGCGGCGCACCGTCGACCGCTTTCTCGAGGTGGTGCGCCTCACCGGCCTGCGCGACCGCCTGCCGCGCCAGCTCTCCGGCGGCCAGCAGCAGCGCGTGGCCGTCGCGCGCGCGCTGGCGGTGGAGCCCAGCGTGCTGCTGCTCGACGAGCCCTTCAGCGCGCTCGACAAGGGGCTGCGCCTCGACATGCAGATCGAGATCAAGCGGCTGCAGCGGCAATTCGGCCTCACCGCCATCCTGGTCACGCACGATCAGGACGAGGCGATGAGCGTCGCCGACCGGATCGCCGTCATGAACCACGGGCGTGTCGAGCAGCTCGACACGCCGGTCAACGTCTACGATCGCCCGGCCACGCTCTGGGTGAGTGGCTTCATCGGCACCACGAATCTCCTGCGCGGGCGGGCCGTCGAGTCGTCCAACGGCTCCACGCTCGTCGAGCTCGAAGCGGGCGCGCGGCTCAGCATTCCGACAGGCCGCGCCTTCGCCGCGGGCGCGCCGGTGACGCTGTCGGCCCGGCCCGAGCAGCTGTGCCTGCACGCGTCGCCCGGTGCCGGGTTGTGGCCGGTGCAGCGCCGCCTCGCGGTGCCGCTGGGTCCCAACACGATGCACGATCTCGAGACGCGCGACGGCGTCACGCTCAAGCTCGTCGAGCCCCGTCGCGGGCCAGCGGTCGAGATGACCGGCGAGGCCTGGTGCGGGCTGCGCCCGGAGGCGCGTCCCGGGTTGTTCGACGTCACCACTGCAATCTGAAAGAGAGGGAGGACTCATGACTCACGCACGCGTCACTCGACGTCAGGTGCTCACGGTTGCGGCCGTCACGCTGGGCTCGCTCACCCTCGGCCGATCCGCCCACGCGAAGGGCTCCGTCACCGCGGCGATGTACCCCGGCACATGGGAGGAGGCCTATCGCGCACACGTGGCGCCGGCACTCAAGAAGGCGCACGACGTCGATCTGGAGATGACGCCGCTCTTCGCGGTGGACCAGATCGCCAAGGCGCAGGCCGCGCGCGGCGCGCCGCCGTTCGACGCCTTCGTGCTCGACCCTGGCCCGCGCGTCACGGCCATCGACCGCGCGCTGTTCGAGAAGTTCGATTCCAAGCGGCTCGGCAACCTCGGGCGGCTGCCCGCGGGCATGGCCGACGACTGGGGGGTCACGGTGGCGGCGCAGGTGGTCGGCATCGGCTACAACCCCAAGAAGCTGCCGCGGCCGAAGGGCTGGACCGATCTGCTGAAGGAGCCGTGGGTCTCGCGGCTGGGCATGACGGGCTTCCAGACGACGTTCGGCACCGTGTCGATCATCGAGATCGCCAAGCAGTTCGGCGGCTCGGAGACGAACGTGGAGCCGTTCTTCGTCGAGATCAAGAAGGTGCTCTCCAAGGTCGCGGCCATCGGCGCGCCGGCGTCGATGCCGGCCCTGTTCCAGCAGGGGCAGTGCGACATCACCTACACCAACACGCAGACGGTGGCCACCCTGCGCGGGCGCGACGTCGACATCGAGTTCGTGAAGCCGGAGAGCGGCGCGGTGGCCTTCTACACGACCATGCACGTCGCCAAGGGCAGCAAGGAGCTCGAGAACGTCTACAAGTACTTCGACACGGTGATCAGCGCGCCCGTACAGACGGCGCTGATGGCGCCGCCGAACAACTTCATCCCGGTGAACCGCGACGTGAAGCTCTCGCGCGACCTGCCCATGGCGTCGCTCGACGAGATGACAAAGTACGCGCGGCACGACTGGTCGAAGATCAACCCGCTGCGCGCGGGCTGGATCGAACGCTTCAACAAGGAAGTCAGCAAGTGAGAGAACGGCTGCGGCCGGCCGAGTGGCAGCTCGCGCTGCCACTCGCGCTGGCCTACGCCGCCTTCTTCCTGGTGCCGCTGATCCTCCTCATCGCGGTGAGCGGGTTCGCCGACGAGACGATCACCACGCCCGGCCTCGCGCAGTGGAGCAAGTTCCTCGGCGATCCGTTCACGTGGAAGGTAATCTTCGACACGGTGAAGCTCGGCGCCTACACGGTGGCGGCGACGGTCCTCATCGGTTATCCGCTCGCGCTCGTCTATCTGGGCGCGGGCCCGCGCTGGCAGCGCGCGATCCTCTTCGTCGTCATCCTGCCCCTGCTCACCTCGGTCGTGGTGCGGACGTTCGCCTGGATCGTGATCCTGGGCCGCGAGGGCGTGATCAATCAGACCGTCCTCTGGCTCGGCCTGGCGCCGGCGCCGCTGCGCCTGCTGCAGACCGAGCACGGCCTGGTGATCGCGCTCACCCAGATCGAGATGCCGCTCCTGCTGCTGCCGCTGCTCAGCGTGATGTCGCGCATGGACCCGAGCCTGCGCGACGCCTCGGCAGCCCTGGGCGCCTCGAAGTGGCGGACGCTCTCTCGCGTGACGCTGCCCCTCAGCCTGCCCGGCCTCGTCGCGGGGTGCATGCTGGTGTTCGCGAGCTCCACGACCGCCTTCATCTCGCAATTCGTCATCGGCGGCAACCGGCTCGTCTACCTGCCGCTGCTCATCTGGCAGCAGTCGCTCGTAGTCTACAACTGGCCGCTGGCGTCGGCGGCGGCCCTGACCCTGCTGGTCTCCGTCGGCCTCGGCGTGGCGGCGATCGCCACCGTCGGCCGGCGCAGCCGGGCGTACGCGATCTGAGCATGCGAATCCGGGATTTCTCGTACTCGCTCGTCGTCGGGAGCCTCGCCGGGCTCGGCCTGCTCATCCTGGTGGGACCCGTCCTCATCGTGCTCGCCACGTCCTTCACGCGGGGGCGCTCGATCAAGTTCCCGCCCTCCGGCCTGTCGCTGCAGTGGTACGAGCTCCTGTTCGACCCCGTGCGGTCGAGCCAGATCCACCGCGCCGCGCTCAACAGCCTCGAGGTCGCGCTCGTCGCCATGGTGCTCGCGACGGCCCTCGCCACGCTCGCCTCGGTGGGCCTGGCCCGGCGCTCGGGCACGTGGGTGCGCGTGCTCGACACCTTCTTCATGTCCCCGCTCATCCTGCCCATGCTCGCCTTCGGACTGGCCGCGCTCATGTACTTCACGTTCATGGGCTTTCGTCCCTCGCTGGCGTTGATCGCGATCGGCCACATCGTCGTGGTGTCGCCGCTGGTCCTGAGGACGACGTCGGCGAGCATGTCGCAGCTCGATCCCGCGCTGCTCGAGAGCTCCGCCAGCCTCGGCGCGAGCTGGTTCTACACGTTCCGCCGCGTCACGCTGCCGGTGATCGCGCCGGGCATCGCGGCCGGCGCCTTCCTCGCGTTCGTCGGCTCGCTCGACAACGTGCCCATCTCGCTGTTCCTCGCCGGGCCACGCAGCGACATGCTGCCCATTCGCATGTGGGGAATGATGGAGAGCATGCTCGACCCGCGCGTGGCCGCCGTGTCCGGCGTCCTCATCGCCGTCGTGCTCGTCCTCATGCTCGTCATGGAGCGCGTGGTCGGCCTCACGCGACGCCTGCGTGGCTAAACCCCAAGGAGAGTCCATGAAACTCATCGCGGAGCCGCTCACTGAGAAAGCGTTCGCACCCTATGGTGACGTGCTAGCGGCGCCGGCCGAGTTCGGCCGCGCCTACTTCGACGAGGGCCTGCATACGAGCCGCTCCGCGGCGTGGCCGAGCCTCTCGGTCTCGCACGTGCGGCCGCTGCCGAGCCTGCCGCTCGAGGCCAAGGTGATGGAGCGGCACGAGTTCTCGTCGCAGAGCTTCCTGCCCCTCGACGTCTCGCGCTGGATCGTGGTGGTGGCGCCGTCAGGCGCCGACGGCGGTCCCGCTCCGTCCCGTGCCGCCGCCTTCCTCGTGGGGCCGGGGCAAGGCGTGACCTACCACGCGAACACGTGGCACCACCCGCTCACCACCCTGGATCGGCCGGCGCGCTTCGCGGTGGTGATGTGGCGCGACGGCACAAGCACCGACGAAGAGTTCCGCACGCTCGCCGCGCCGTTCACGGTCGAGCTTCCAGGAGGATGACAGCCATGGCGCGAGCCTACGACCGCGACCTCATCGGGTACGGACCGAATCCGCCGGATCCCAAGTGGCCGAACGGCGCACGACTGGCCGTCAACTTCGTCATGAACTACGAGGAAGGCTCGGAGCCGTCGGTACAGGACGGCGAGGGCCACTCGGAGACGGGCCTCACCGAGGCGCACGGCCTGAACCAGGGCGTGAAGGGCCGCGACCTCGCCGCCGAGACGATGTTCGAATACGGCAGCCGCGTCGGGTTCTGGCGGCTGATGCGCCTGTTCCAGGAGCGCCGCCTGCCGCTGACGATCTTCGGCTGTGCGCTCGCCATCGAGCGCAATCCCCTCGCGGCGGAGGCGATCCGCAAGGCCGGCTTCGACGTGTGCAGCCACGGCTGGCGCTGGATCAAGCACTTCGAGCTGTCGCGCGCGACGGAGCGCCAGCACATCCGCAAGGCCATCGCGTCCTTCGAGAAGACGGTGGGCGAGCGGCCGCTCGGCTGGTACTGCCGGTACGGACCCAGCGTCAACACGCGGGAGCTCCTCGTGGAGGAGGGCGGCTTCCTCTACGACTCCGACGCCTACAACGACGAGCTGCCGTACTGGACGACCGTGAAGGGCCGCGGGCACCTCGTCGTCCCCTACTCACTGACCAACAACGACGGCAAGTACGCGGGCTGGACGGGCACCTCCGAGCAGTGGTTCTCGTTCATCAAGGACGCGTTCGACATGCTCCTTCGTGAGGGCGCACGGCAACCGAAGATGATGTCGGTCGGCCTGCACATGCGCCTGATCGGCCATCCCGCGCGCGCCGCCGGGCTCGAGCGCCTGCTCGACTACATGGGCAAGCAGGACGGCGTCTGGATCACGCGGCGAATCGACATCGCGCGCCACTGGCTCGCGACGCACCCGTACCAGGGCAAGGGAAAGCCGCCGAAGGAACGCTGACAACGCTCGCGCGATCCTAGCGATCCGCACGAGGTGTCAAGCCGGTGGGCGCGCCGTGCCGGCAAGCTGCGGTGGTCGTCACCAGAGCTTCGCGCTCGCGTCATCCGCCTGCAACGACGTTCCCCTAGGGTAGCGCCTGGTAGCTCACTCTCCACTCCGAGCCCAGGAGGAAGCATGAACACAAAGGATGAGAGCAGACTCGTGGACCGACGTACGTTTCTCCGGAGCAGTGCGGTACTCGGCGGCGCGCTCGCCCTCGGCCCCTTCCAAGGCCTGAGCGCGCGCGCGGCGGCGGGCGCTCCACTTGCGCAGAGCCCCGGTTACGGCCCGCTCGTCCTCAAGGGCGACCTCTGGCTGCCGGCGGAGTTCAACTATCAGATCATCTCCGTGCAGGGAAGGCCCATGAGCGACGGACGGCCCACGCCGGGCATCTTCGACGGCATGGCCGCCTACCGCGGCCGTAACAACACGACCATCCTCATCCGCAACCACGAGAACCGCGAGCGCGCGGGCGAGATCAAGGTGGTCACCGGCCCGCAGTTCGAGTACGACGAGACGACCTTCGGCGGCAATACCAAGCTGGAGGTTCGGCGCGTGCGCGGTGATCGTGACCCCGCCACCGGCCAGCGGCTCTACAGCTACAGCGTGGTGCGGGATTTCGCCATTCTCGGCGGGACCTCGACCAACTGCGCGGGCGGCATCCGCAACGGCCACGTCTGGATCACCTGCGAGGAAGTCGTCAAGCGGAGCGCCAACGGCCTGAAGCACGGCTACATGTTCGAGATCGACGCCCGCGCCAACGGGCCCGTCAAGGCCGTCCCCATCCCGCAGGCGGGCCGCATGTCGCACGAGGCGGCGTTCGAGCTCGGCGGCATCGTCTACCAGACGGAAGACCGGAGCATCGTGCCGGACACCCTTCTCGCCTTGATCGGGTCCTGCTTCTACCGCTACATTCCCGCCGACCGTCGGCGCCCGCTCGCCCAATCACGAGGCGTCCTGCAAGCGCTCAAGCTCCGGGATGAGTTCCACGCCAACATGGACACCGGGCGCGTCGTGGGCGTTCCGTATCGGGTCGAGTGGGTGACCATCGACGAGCCCGACCACGAGGACGACACCGACAACCGGCGCGACCGCATGCCGAATCTCACCCCTACCCGCATCCAGGCCCAGGACAAAGGGGCGGCTTACTTCGACCGGCTGGAGGGCATGTGGGTCAGCGACGGCGGCCCGGACGAGGATGACGACGACGACGACGACCGCGGCCACGACCATGACGACGACGGGGAGGGTCGCGGCGGCGCGAAGGTGTACTTCGACACCACCTCGGGCGGCGCGCAGAGCCTCGGCCAGGTCTGGGAGTACGACCCGCGGCGCAAGACACTCACGCTGATCTACGAGGGGACCGACCCCACGCGCCTGGAGGGCCCGGACAACCTCGTGATCGTGCCGCACACTGGTGACATCTTTCTCCAGGAAGACGCCAGCGGCGAGCAGTTTGTCCGCGGGCTCACCGTGGACGGCGCCATCTATGACTTCGCCAAGACGAGCTCGAACGAGACCGAGTTCTGCGGGGGTTGCTTCGACCCGAGCGGCCACACGTTCTATCTCAACCAGCAAGGCGAGCGCGGCGACCTTCCCGGCGGCCCGCCGGACGGGCGGGCTGTCACCTACGCCATCTACGGCCCCTTCGGGAAGCGCTTCGGGAACAAGGGCAAGAAGTTCGGCGACGGGTGAGGACGGTCGGCAAACGATCCAGGTAACCGAGGAATGCTGAGTCCGAACCTTGCCCTCGCATTCGACTTCGCCTATCCTCTCGGCACTCGAGCCCCTGGGGAGGCCGCGATGGCAACCATCGGTCGACGCACGTTCCTTCACACCACCGCGGCCGCCGCCGGCGCCGCCTTGCTCCCGCGCGAACTGTGTGCGCAAACGCCGCCGTGGGCCACGCGCCCCGCCGGCAACCCGTCGGATCTCACGTTCGTCGTCTGGCAGTACGGCAAGATCTACGAGCAGATCTCGAAACAGTTCGAACAGGACTGGAGCGTGAAGCTCAACCAGATCATCGAGCCGAACGTGGAGCCGATGGTCGCCAAGCTCACCGCCATGTACGCCGCCGGTGATCCCGTCGACGTCTCGCTGTCGCCGATGCAGTACCTCGCCAGCTTCATCGACCAGGGCATCGCGCAGCCGATCGACGGGCTGCCGGGCGTCGACCAGTACGTCAAGGACTTCACGCCGTTCACGCGCGCCATTGCGCAGCGCGACGGCAAAACGTGGGGCCTGCCGTACTTCTCCACCGTGTGGACGTTCATCTACAACGCCGATCTGCTCGCGAAGGCCGGGTTCAAGGACAAGCCGTTCAAGAGCTATCCCGAGCTGATCGATCAGGCGAAGAAGGCCAAGCGCGACGGCGTGTCGAAGTACCCGATCCTCTGGATCGCCGGCCCGGGCTTCGAGCAGCTTCCGGGCACGTGGTTCAGCCTCACCGCCAACCGCGGCGGCGCCATCTTCGACAAGCAATTCGCGCCGCAGCTCGGCGCCGGCTCCGTCGCGCGCGAGACGCTGAAGTGGTGGGCGTCCACCTTCAAGGAGGAGCTCGCGGATCCGAACTCGTTCAACGTGCGCTTCATCCCGGCGGTGAAGGCGTTCAACGCCGGCCAGCACATCTACCTCGGCACGCTGCACCACTATTATCTGTCGCTCGTGAACGACGCGGCGCAGTCGCCCATCGCCGGCAAGGGCCGCATGGTCGGTCACCCGGGCGACGGCAAGACGATCGGCTACACGATGCTCTACATCATGCCCTCCACCACGAAGAACAAGGACTGGGCGTGGAAGCTGCTGCAGTACCTGGGCGGCAAGACGAAGGACGGCCAGTACACGCAGGCGCTCCGCCTCGCCACCGACGCGGGGCTCGGCAGCGGCTACCAGTCGGTGATGGAGTCCGAGACGCTGCGCACCGGCTGGGCGAAGTGGGGTGACGTGCCGTCGATCCTCGGCGCATGGAACAAGGCCGCGAATTTCTCGGAGGTCGTGCCCGCCGTGTCGCAGAAGTGGTATCCGCGCTGGAGCGACGCGATGAACGTCGAGCTCACCAGCTGCCTGCAGGGAAAGATCACCGCGGACCAGGCGTGCGACAACATGGTCGCGGCCATCGCCAAAGCGAAGCAGGCCTGAAGCGCGAGCTCTCCGCGCGGTCGCTCGCGTTCGTCATGAACGTGCCGGCACTCGTGTGCCTGGCGGCCGTCCTCGCGTACCCGACGCTCTACTCCGCCTACCTCGCGTTCCACGAGGTCAACCTCCGCAGCCTGCGCTCCGGCGTGTTTCCGTTCGCGGGACTGGGAAACTTCACGCGGCTCTTTCGCGACGACGTCTTCTGGCTCTCGCTGGGCCACACGCTGGTCTTCGTCGCGGTGTCCGTCGCGCTCGAGGTCGTCATCGGCCTCGCCATCGCGCTCGTGGTGAACGAGCGGCGCATCTGGCTCTCGCGCGTCACCCGGGTGCTCATCCTCGTGCCGTGGGCGGTGCCGCCGATCGTCAACGGCCTCCTGTGGGCATTCATCTTCAACGGGCCGTACGGCTATCTCAATCGCACGCTCGCGGCGGTGGGGCTGATCGACGCGCCGGTGAACTGGCTCGGCCACCCGCAGCTCGCGCTGATGGCGATCATCGTCGCCTACGTGTGGCGGACGACGGCGTTCAACGTGCTGCTCTACCATGCCGCGCTGCAGGGTATTCCCGATGAGGTGTACGAGGCGGCGGCGGTCGACGGCGCGTCGCCGTGGCGCACCTTCGCGCGCATCACGCTGCCGCTGCTGGCGCCGATCATCGCGGTCACGCTGATCTTGCGCACGACCTTCGGTTTCATGGTGTTCGACGAGATCATGGCCATCACGCAGGGCGGTCCCGGCAATGCCACGTGGGTGGCGGCCTGGTACACGTACCGCGTCTCGTTCCAGCCCCCGTTCAACATCGGGCTCGGCGCGGCGTCGGCCTGGGTGCTCGCGCTGATGATCGGCGCGCTCGCGATCGTGTACGTGCGGTTCGTCTACCGCCGGATAGAGGTCTGACGTGCGACTCTCGTGGATGGCGCGCGTGGCGCTGATCATCGCGAACCTGCTCGCGATCGCCTTCCTCATCCTGCCCCTCGTCCCCGTCGTCATCACCAGTCTACAGTCGGAAAAAACGATGCAGCAGGACATCCGCGCCCTGCTCCCGCGCGAGCTCACGCTCGCCAACTTCCGGCTCATCGTCTCGGGCGGCCGCGACAAGGGCCCCATCTTCGAGCAGGTGTCGTACCTGCCGAAATCGGTGGAGCGCTTTCCGTTGGCGTTCGTGAACAGCCTCGTGGTCGCGCTCTCCGTGACGCTGGCGACGGTGGCCGTGGCCGGGCTCTCCGCGTACACGATCGCGCGGCTGGGCCTTCGCTGGACGCGCGTGCTGCTCCAGGTGGGCGTGGTCAGCCGCATGGTCCCGCTCATCGTGCTCATCGTCCCGCTCTACGTGATGTTCCGGACGTACGGGCTCTTGAACTCGCTCACCGGGGTCGTCATCGCGGAGGTCGGGTTCCTGATGCCCTACGCGGTCCTCATCCTCGTGCCGTACTTCGCGTCGCTGCCGCCGGAGCTGGAGGACGCCGCGCGCGTGGACGGCTGCACGCGCTTCGGTGCCTTCGTGCGCATGGTGCTGCCGCTATCGGCGCCGGGCCTCGCCGCGTGCGGCGTGGTGATGTTCGTCATCTCGTGGCACGAGCTGCTGCTCCCGCTGATCGTGCTCAGCCGCCCGGAGGTGATGACGCTCCCCGTCGTGCTGGCCGGCCTCGTCTCGGACTACTTCGTGTTCTTCACGTTGATGATGGCGATCTGTCTGCTGGGTCTGCTGCCGACCATGGTGCTCGTGCTCCTCCTGCAGCGGTATGTCGTTCACGGGTTGGTGTCGGGGGCGGTAAAGGGATGAGTGCGCCTAAGCGGCCCTGAAGCGGGACATCAACATGAGAAGCGCAGCGGCGGAGACAACCGCTCCGCCGTAGAACGTCGCCGTGGCGCCGGCCATCTCCCAGAGTAGTCCGGCGAGCGCGCTCGCGATCAGCATCGCGATCCCGCTCACGAGATTGAAGAGGCCAAACGAGGTGCCGCGCAATTCGGCGGGCGCCGTGTTCGCGACCATGGCCACCAAGAGGCCTTGGGTCATGCCCATGTGCAATCCCCATAAGACGACACCCACCGCGATCAATCCAAGCGCCTGCGCCTGGGCCAGAACAATGTCCGCGACGACCAGCACGGCAATGCCAGCCGCCAGCAAGCCGCGATGACTCATCCTGTCGGCGATCCGGCCTGTCGGATAAGCGGAGAGCGCATAGGCAACGTTCATCACCACCAGCACCGCCGGTGCGTAGGCGCTCGGGAGACCGTTCTCCTGGGCGCGCAATATGAGGAAGGCTTCACTGAACCGCGCCAGCGTCAACAGGCTGCCGACGGCAACGACCCACCAGTAAGCCTGGTCGAGCCGCGCCAAAGACCGCCAGTGAATGAGAACTCTTGAGCCTGCGGGCTGTGCGCTTGCCCGCGGCTCGCTGACACCCACCATCAGAAGCGCGACGGCAAGAAAGGCCGGGATGGCCGCGAACCAGAACACCGTCCGGAAATCGCCCGCGAAAAGAATCATCAAGCCGATGGCGACGAGCGGCCCCACAAAAGCGCCGATCGTGTCCAGGGACTGGCGCAAGCCATAGGCCGCCCCCCTGGTCGCTGCCGGCGTAAGGTCCGCGACGAGCGCGTCACGGGGAGCGCCGCGTATGCCTTTACCGACGCGATCGACCACGCGCGCGGCAAAGACCCAGGAGAGCGAACACGCCATTGCGAAAACCGGTTTCGAGAGCGCGCCCAGCCCGTAACCGAGCACCGTGAGAGTCTTGCGTCTGCGCAGGTAATCGCTCAGGGCGCCGGAGAACACTTTCACGATCATGGCGGTCGCCTCGGCAACCCCTTCCACCATGCCGACGACAAAGACACTGGCGCCCAGACTCGTCACCATGAAAATGGGCAACAGGCTGTGAATCATCTCTGATGACATGTCCATCAGCATGCTCACGAACCCCAAGATCCATACGCCGCGGGGTACCGCGCTCGAGCCACTCACCGGGGACGTCATTGCGTCAATGGCTGGTTGACGAACAGGCGGCTCGTCGCTTGGTCCCGATGCATGGCGTCGTGATGCCCGGCGAGATGGGGCGGGATCGATGTTCTGCGCCGACTGCGAGCAGCGGCTTGCCGCTCGTCTGCCTGCCGGCCAGCGAGGATGCGGCACGATCGTTTCATATACCGGTAAACAATGAGTCTAAACTCGACACGTGATCGCTGCCAGCACCAGGGACTTCTTGCGACGCCGTTTCCCCCGGCAGGTTGCGTTCGTGCAGGCGCGGCTATCGCCAGGGGGCTCGTTTGGGCTGCATCTCACTATCGGTACGGTCATCTTGCATCGATGAGCTCATCTCGGAATGGTTTGCCTCCCACGCGACACCTCGTTTCACCGTGGCAATGCACTTTGCGGCGGCATCGCGTCGGCAGCCGCCATCCTTGGTCTGTTCGCGCTCATGAGCTGCGTGTTGCTTTGGCAGAGACGATGCTATTGGCTCGTGGGACTTGTGTTCGTCGTCCCTGGCGGAATGCTGCTCAACGTATTGCTGAAGGAGTTGTTCGGCCGAGCAAGGCCGGGATGGGCGGATCCGTTGATGGCACTCGCTGAGAATCGAGTCGTGGCCTGGACGTGTGTCGATAGCGACAACAGCCGATGGTGCTTGTTCTTCTGATTGCGCTCACTGCAGTGGAAACATTACGGCGCCACCGAAGGCAATCAGTCCCTTGAGTCCGCCCTCCTCAACCCACCTCCGAACGCAGGAACCGGAATCAGGCGTTGCTGATCAGGCACCCACCTTCGGCCACGTCGTCTTGATCCAGTTCACCGTCGCCGAGGGATCGTTGTGGCCCTGGCCGGGCTTGGGCCAGGTCGGGGGCGCGGTCATGCTGGCGACGGGGATCGTGATGATCCGCTCCGGGTCCCAGACCGGGAACGGGTACTCGGGCAGGTTCTTGCTGAAGCCCAGCTTGACGTCCTTGTACGCGCGATGGTCCTCGCGGCGAATCGTGACGGTACCCGAGGGCGCCTCGATGCTCAGCCCCTCGAGCTGCTTGATGATGGCGTCGTCGTCGGGCCAGCCCCCGGTCACCTTGTGGGCCCGCTCCACGGCCGTCTTGAAGAGATAGAGACCCGTGTACGCCGCTTCGGCGGACATGGCCGGGTACTCCTGCCACCGCTGGTAGAACCGCTCCACGAACCGTTTGTTGATCGCCGATTTGCTCGGGGGCGGGTAGGTGAAGTAGTAGTTCGAGTGAGATCCTGCGAGCGCGCCCTCCGGGTGGTCCTTGCCGATGGCCTGAGGCGTCACGGCGAAGTTGACGTTGCCCGCGAGCTTCGCCTTGTCGAACAGGCCATAGCGCAGCGCCTGCTTGTAGAACGAGATGTACATCCCGCCCCACATGGACGTCACCACCACGTCGGGTCGTGCCGCCACCGTCTTGGTGATGTGCGAGCTGAATTCCAGCGAGCCGAACGGCGCCCACACCTCCGACACGATCTCCGAGCGCGGCATGACCTTTTCCCGCGCGGCCTCGAAGTGGAGATTGAACCACCGGCCGAACGCATAGTCCGGGTGAATGACGGCGATGCGGCGGGCCTCCGGCCACGTCTTGGCCACCGACATCGCGAGGGTGACCCCGTCCGCGGAGAGGATGTTCGCCATCCCGAAGAGGTAGTGGGGCTTGGGGACGTCGATCTCAAACAGCTTGTCGATGCAGCCCTCGGTCATGATCGTCAAGAGCTTCAGCTCCTCGACGACCGGACCCACGGCAAGCTGGTTGTGCGCGGCGATGATGCCGGAGAAGTAGTCGATCTTCTCCGACAGCTTCATCCGCTTCACCTCTTTGATCGTCGCGTCGGGGCCCGCCGCCTCGTCGGCGGTGATCGTCTCGATCTTCCGCCGCCCGAGGAGGCCGCCCGCCGCATTGATCTCCTCCGCCGCGAGCGTGTGGCCCTTCAGGGAAGGCGCGCCCAGGATCGCCCCGGGACCGGAGAGGATCGTGATGTGGCCGAACTTCACAGGCCGGTCGGGGATCTGCCCCTTGGCGGGCTCCTGCGCCGCTGCCTCTCCGACGATGGGAATGTCGGCCAGCGTCCCCCCGAGAGCAGCGCTGCCCATCGTGACCCCGAGCGTGGTCAGAAAATCCCGCCGGTCGATCCCGGTGGCCATCGCCTACCTCGCTTCCGCGATCACTTCGATTTCCACCACCGCGTCCTTGAGCACGAGCTCCTTCACCACCACCACCGTACTGGCCGGATAAGGCTGCTGGAAGAAGGCGCGCCGCACCTCGTTGAAGGCCTTGTAGTCGGCGGCGTTCGTGAGGTAGACGGTCACCTTCACGATGTCGGCGAGCGGGACCTTGGCCGCGTCGAGGATCGCCTTGACGGTCTCCAGCGCCTTCTTGCTCTGCGCGGTGACGTCGTTGGGCGCGACGACTTTCCAGTTCTCGTCGACACCGAGCGCGCCCGAGACATAGAGCATGCCGTTCGAGCGCGTCGCATAGCTGAAAGGACCGATCGGCTGAGGCAGGCTGGGCACCGCCACCGGTTGCTTGGCCATCGTTACCTCTTCTCTCGCTAATTGAGCAGGTTGGGCAGCATCTCCTCGACCATGCGCGGGTCGAGGCGGTTGGCCGTGATGAAGTCCTTCGCATCCTCCAGGACCGCCTTGATGTCGTTCATCAGCCGATAGCGCTTGAAGCGATCCTCGTGCGACGGCAGGCCGAGCGATTCCGCGAGCACGGTCGTCCAGTTCACGATGCGGAAGGGGTATTCGCTCTCGAACCCGCAGAGATCGCGGTGGCACGAGTGGTAGAGATCGATGAGCACGTCCACGCTGGCGGCCTTGGCCGCGTCCAGGAGCTCGCGATGGACGGCGGCCTTCAGCTCGGGCGCCAGGTTCAGGCCGAGCGGGCCGCACGTGTAGCTCCAGGTCGCGCGGTCTTCGATCTCTACGAGCTCGAGGCCTGGAATCGCCGCCAGCAGCGTACGCACGTTCTGAGCGACGTCGAGCCCGCCGTCATGCTTGTGAAAGGCGGCCCGCACCCGGACCGGTCGCATCCGGGGCCGCAGCGCGTCCAGCCGTTCCGCCAGGAACCGGGTGACGTGGGACCACTCGAACTCGATGGGGCGGAAGCCGGCCGTGGTCTCCCCGAGATGCAGCACGCAGGACGGACACCAGTGGAGCGCCGTCTGGGGCCTGAAGGCCGCGATCTTGTCGATGGTGTTGCCCGTCACCGCGCCCGCGCCCGCCACGTCGCCCTTGAACTTGAGGTGGATGATGCCGCAGCAGTTCGACACGCCACCGAGGACCCGGTAGTCGACCTCGAGCAGGTCGAGCAGGTCGAGGACGGTAAAGATGATGTGGGGAGTGCGAAGCACGTTGCAGCCGAGATAGAACACGACGTCCGCCTGTCGCGTGTCGCCATCATGGCCGGTGACGGCGCGAAAGCGCTCCGGCTCCATCTGGGTGCCGACCAGCAGATGGATCGTCTGGGACATCCGCCGGAAGAATTCGGCGTTCGGGTTGGTACCCAGCCCCGTCCGCTCGCCGCGCAACCGGCTCACGGCGATGGAGAGCATCTTGCGCGGGTTGATGTGCTCGGGACAGGCGGTGATGCACTCCCCGCTCCCCGTGCAGCGATCGACCCACGTGGCGGCTGCCTCGCTGAGGGTGCCGCCGCGGAGATAATCCACGACGCTGGTCACGACCGTCTTCGGCTCCGCACTGGCGACGGACGTGTGCGCAACGACTGGGCACACCTCGACGCACTTCCCGCACGTCGTGCACTTGCTGGTCAGATCCGCGGCTTCGCGTTGCAGGTACGCCTCGAGAGTTTCCATGATCACGCACCCTCACTGAGAAACTGCGGAGCAACGTAGCGACCTGGCTCAGGTCTGTCAAGTGAAGCGGTTCGATGTCCGGCTGCCGAGCTCACGGACAGTCTGGGGCGGGCGGGGACCCGTGCTTCGTGATCGTCGAGCAAGGGAAGGAGATCAGTTTCTGTTCACGGGCCTTGCGAAGAAGCAGTAGAGTGTTGTGCCGATAGGGAGCGTTCTATGACGATCTCCGTCCAAAACGCCGTTGAGTGCCTCATCGAGACCCAATCCAGCCATCGCCTCCTGGCGCCGCTTTCGGCGACACATGGCGATTTCACGCTCGAGCACGCGTACGTGGTCCAAGATGCCCTCCGGGCCGAGCTCGATCGGCGTGGGCAGCGGTCGATCGGGTGGAAGCTGGGCGCCACAAGCCCGTCGGGCCAAGCCGTCATGGGAGTGAAGGAGCCGGCCTGCGGCTTCCTCATGCCACGTCAGTATGCGAGCGGCGCCGAGGTGTCAGCGAGCGAGTTCGTCAATCTGGGAGTGGAGGCCGAGGTAGCCTTCAAGATGCGCACGAAGCTCGCCGGGCCCGGCGTCACAGCCGAGACCGCGCTGCTTGCGGTTGAAGGCGCGGTAGCGGCCCTCGAAGTCCTCGATTTCATATTCTCCGGAAAGCCCACAGTGGCCGACTTCGTCGCCAGCAGCGTCATCGCCAAAGCCATCGTGCTGGGCAGTCCTGTCATGCCGCTTTCGGCGTTTGACGTGTCACGCGAGGAGGTCGTGTACGAGCACAACGGCGAAGTGGTCGGAATGTACACGGCGGCTGAGGTGATGAGTAATCCCCTCAATGCGCTCGTCTGGGTCGCTAACCATTTGGCAACTCGCGGTCTCGCACTGCAGCCCGGCGACATCGTCATGTCCGGCGCCATCTCGAAGATGCTGCGGCCCGGAGTCGGCGATACGATCCGAGCTAACTTTGCGCACCTCGGTTCGGTGAGCGTCAAGGTCGTGCCGTGAGACCAGCGAGCGCCGAACCACGCCTTGGAGCGGATGCGCCGCGAACGGCGCGCCGCTGACGACGAGCGTTATACCGACCATGGTTGACGCGGTCCTCTTCGATCTCGACGAGACGCTGACTGATCGATCGGCGTCGATGGCGCGGTATGCCGCGCTCTTCCACCGCGATTTCATTGGACACTTGCGCGGCGTAAGTGTGACCGAGATCGAGTCGGTGTTCCTCGCTCTTGACGAGCGCGGATACCGACCCCGAGAGCAGGTGTATGCCGGTATTGTGGCGCGGTTCCACTGGGACTCCGCGCCGGAGATCTCGGTGGTGCGCGATCATTGGCGTGCATCGTTTCCTGCCTCGGCCGTGGGCCGGACTGGACTCAATGAGACGTTAAGCGCACTCGCCGATCGGGGTCTTCGTCTGGGTATCATCACCAACGGCTCCGTGCTGACCCAGTCGGCGAAGATCGAGCGCCTGCGGATCGGGAAGTACTTCTCAAGCGTTGTGATCAGTGAGGCCGTCGCCTGCGAGAAGCCGGATCCGCGAATCTTTTCGCCGGGCGCTCGACGAGATCGGCAGCGATGTGGAGGTGACCTGGTTCGTGGGTGATCATCCTGTGAATGACATCTTGGGGGCGGCTGCAGCCGGTTTGGTCCCGGTCTGGCTGGAAGGGATTCACCCTTGGCCGGCGGGACATCCGCAGCCAGCGCGCCGAATCCGGACGTTGCAAGAACTCCTGGACCTGGTCAGCCGTGAGTCCGCTGGCACGGCATAACTGCCAAGGAGCACTCCTCCATCGCGATCTACGGCCCCTTCGAGAAGCGCTTCGGGAAGAGCGGCAAAACGTTCGGCGACGGGTGAGACGGTAGGCACACGCTCGGCCCGCTGCTCGCGCGGCTGCGGGCCGAGCCTCGCTTGCATGAATCAGGCGCGTCGAGGAGGGCGGCTTCCTCTACGACTCCGACGCCTACAACGACGAGCTGCCGTACTGGACGACCGTGAAGGGTCGCGGGCCCTCGTCGTCCCGTACTCGCTGACCAACAACGACGGCAAGTACGCGGGCTGGAGGTACCTCCGAGCAGTGGTCTCCTTCATCAAGGACGCGTTCGACATGCTCCTTCGCGAGGGCGCGCGGCACCGAAGATGATGCCGGTCGGCCTGCACATGCGCCTGATCGGCCATCCCGTGCACGCCGTTGGGCTCGAACGACTGCTCGACTACAGGGGCAGGCAGCACGGCGTCTGGATCACGCGGCGGATCGACATCGCGCGCCACTGGCTCGCGACGCACCCGCTGCTCACGCGGCGGCGGGACGAGCGTCTATTGTTAGGGCAACTTTACAGATTTGAGGGAGAGAGGAGCAGAGAGGAGAACATCAACGCCCTAACCTCTTGATCGTAATCGACTGTCGGGCTTCGTCATAGAACGGCACGAATTGTAGCCCCACGGCGGCGCGCAGATAGTGACGAACGTGTCTGCCTCATGCTCAAGCGTGTGAGAAGCATGATGCAGTCAAAAGGATGGTGACTGAATGCGAACGTCCAGCGAGCTATCGTCAAGAGTTGTGGATTGAGTGAGATCAGGCGACGACCTTCTTCCGCTGCTTCTGTGGCTCGATCTGCACTCCATCCTCGAACCGCACGCCGGCGCGGACGAGCGGCACGAGCTCGGCCGCGTCGAGGCACCGCCAGTGGCCTTGGGCCACGTGCAGGAGCTTGAACGCCATGGTGAGCC
>JBKKCN010000634.1:0-4677 GCA_046712525.1 Candidatus Rokuibacteriota bacterium | reverse complement strand
GGCCTACACTGGCAAGCGGCCGCGCGGCTGGATGAGCCCGGGCTGGTCGGAGACTTTCGATACGCCCGACCTGCTCAGGGAGGCCGGGGTCGCGTACGTGTGCCAGTGGGTGATCGACGACCTGCCGACGTGGCTGCATACGAAGCATGGCAGGATGATCGCGATGCCCTACGGCCTCGACCTGAACGACAGCGTGGTCTATGCGATCGAAAAGCATTCCTCGCCCGAGATGAAGCTTCGCGTCGAGCGGACGGTCCGCACCTTCGAGCGCGAGATCGAACGCGAGCGCCAGCCGCGGGTGCTGACACTCCCGGTGCATCCTCATTTGACCGGCGTGCCGCACCGCATCGGCTTCTTCGGCGACATCCTGGATACGCTCCTCGCGCGCAGCGACACGGTGTTCATGGCCGGCAGCCAGATCGCGGACTGGTACGTCGGCGAATGCCGGCGGCTCGGCATCGCCTGATCTTGTCCTCGCGCTTGCGGATGTCGCGCACGGTCGGGATGAGGCCGACGGCGGTGTAGGGCTTGATCATGTCGCGCCCTGGCCGCCTCGCTGACCATCGAGGAGTTGCCTGCCGAATGCACGGCGCAGTGACTCTCTGGGTGAAGACACGACGCGGGGTCGGCGGACAGCGCGATGAGGAGTAGCGGCGGCAAGGATTTGATGTAGGCTCGCGGCTCTGCTAGCGTCGCGGCGGAGATCGATATCATGTGCGCACGTGTGGCCGTGTCCGTCATGCCGCTGGAGAATCGCCGTGAGGCGCTGATCGGGCTTGCCACGGCCGCCGATCGGCTTGGGTACGACGGGTACTTCCTGCCCGAGACGTGGACGTACGACATCAGCGTGCTGCTGGCGGAGGCGGCGCTGCGCACGGAGCGCATCGGGTTGGGCACCGGGATCCTCGGCGTGTGGAGCCGCAGCGCCGCCACCATCGCCATGGCCGCCTCCACGCTCGCCGCGCTCTGTGGGGGGCGCTTCACGCTGGGGCTTGGGGCGAGCACGCCGCAGCTCACGGAAGGCCTGCACGACGTGCCCTTCGCGGCGCCGGTGGCGCAGATGCGCCGCACGGTGACGCAGGTGCGCGCGCTGCTGCGCGGCGAGCGCATCCCGCTCGGCGTGGCCACCGCCGCGCGTCCGCTCAGGCTGAACATCCCGCCCGCGCCCGACGTGCCGATCTACCTCGCGGCGCTCTCCGACGACTCCATCCGTCTCGCAGGCGAGCTGGCGGACGGCTGGGTGCCGTTCCTCTATCCGTGGTCGCATCTCGCGCGCGGCGTGGAGCGGCTGCGCGAAGGCGCCGCGCGCGCGGGTGCCGACCGGGTGCCGGTGATCTGCCCGACGGCTCCCGCCGTGGTGGCGGAGGATGCGGCCAAGGCGCGCGAAGGCGCGGCGTGGTTCGTGTCCTTCTATCTGACGACGATGGGCCCGCTCTACCGGCAGTCGCTCGTCCGCCAGGGCTACGGCAAGGAGGTGGAATCGGTGCTGGCTGCCAACACGCCGAAGTTTGCCGCCCGCGTGCCCCCCGACGCGGACGAGCTGCTGGAGCACCTGATCGTCTATGGCACGCCGGAGGAGGCCTGCCGGCGCCTCGCACGCTGGCATGCCGCGGGAGCCACGATGCCGATCCTGCTCCTGCGCCCCAACCTCACGCCGGCCGAGCTAGACCTGACGCTGACCGCGTTCCGCCCGATGCTAGAATCCAGCATCGCAACCGCGTAGGAGGGCGACGCCATGGAGCAGGCGAAAGCAGTCACACCGCGGGACCGGGTGGTCGCTGCCTATAAAGGTGGGTATGCGGACCGGGTGCCGGCGTACCCGATCGCGGGATCCTTCGCGGGCTGCCTCGACGGGCTCAGCATCGAGGAGTACTGCACGAATCCCAAGAAGGCCGTGAAGGCCATGCTGAACTACTACGAGCGGTACCAGCCCGACATCATGATCGCCTTCAACGACCTCGCCAAGGAAGCGGAGGCGATCGGCTGCCACGTCAAGTACTCCGATTACGTCGTCCCGTCCATCGACGAGCACGTGCTCCAGGACGACAAGGGCAAGCTCGCGCGGCTCGAAGTGCCGGATCCGTACAAGGACGGCCGGCTGCCTGCCTTTCTGGAGCAGTGCGAGGCGTTGTCGGCGGCGAAGTTCCCGAGCGCGCTCGGCGCCGTGCTCGTGGGTCCGTGGACGATCGCCATGCTCATGCGCAACCCCGAGATCATGTGCCTGGACACCATCGACGACCCCGAGTTCGTGCACGCGCTCATGCGCTTTGCCACCGAGTACGCCATCCGCTTCGGTGACGCCGTGCTCACCACGAAGATCGGCCTCAGCTACACCGACCCCACCGCCTCCTGCTCGCTGGTGGGGCCCGACACGTATCGCGAGTTCATCAAGCCCTATCACAAGCAGATGGTGGACTACTTCCGCGCCAAGAAGGTCGGCACCACCGTGCACATCTGCGGCACCACGCACCAGATCCACGAGGACCTGGTGGACGTCGGCTTCGTGGCCATCACCATCGACCTCGACCAGCAGGCCGATCCCGCCCTCATGGTGGACCAACTCGACAAGCTGGTGACCCTCGGCAACGCGCGCAACGTGGTGGCCATCGGCAACGTGGACGCCACCATCTTCGAGCGCGCGAGCAAGGCGCAGATCGAAGCGGAGGTGCGCCGGTGCATCGACACCGTGGGCAAGCGCTCCCGCTTCGTGCTCTCCACCTCCTGCGAGCTGCCGCCCCGCGCCGACCCCGAGTGCGTGCAGTGGTTCATGGACGCCGCGCGGGAATACGGCCGCTACGACCGCATCCTGGCATCCTGAGCCACATGGCCAAAAAGGCGACCAGCAAACGACGCACGGTCCTCGTGGAGCGATTCTGGCGCTTCATGAACAGGACCCGTGGCGTGCTCAAGCGCGGCAGCGTCAAGGCACCCTGACCCCGCGAGGGAGTTTTTCACACGACGGCCCCGCCGGTGTTCTAACAGGCGAAGAGAGGGACATGGGCCAGGAGCCGTTCGAGGCCATCGTGACTGCGCATCATGCGGAAATCTATCGCTATTTGCGACGGGTGACCTTCCGTGCGAGCGACGCCGAGGACCTGTCACAGGAGGCGTTTCTGCGGGCATTCCGGGCCTACCGGGCGCTGCCGCCGGAGGCTAACGTGCGCGCGTGGCTGTTCGCCATCGCCACCAACCTGTTCCGCAACCACGTCCGCGGCGAGCAGCGACGGCAGGCGGCCCACGCGGTGGTGAAGGGGAGAAGCCGTGGCGATGAGGGTGAGGGACCGGAAGGCGCGGCGCTGTTCAACGAGGCGCACGCGGTGATGACGGCGGTGGTCGACCACCTGCCGCTCCGGCAACGCCTGGCCTTCGTCATGCGCAAGATCCACGACCTCTCGTACGAGGAGATCGCGCGCGGCCTCGGCTGCTCCGAGGACTCCGCGCGTGCCCACGTGTTCCAGGCCTTCCGCAAGATCCGTCAGGGTCTCGAGGGCCACGCATTGCCCCAGGGGGAGAGGCCGTCATGATCTCGAAGCATCCCGTGTGCCGCGCGCTCGAGCCTGAGATCGTCGCCACCGCGATGGACGAGGCGCCGCCCGCGTCACGGGAGAAAGTCCAGAAGCACGTGGGCTTCTGTGCGGGCTGCCGCAAGGACCTCGACAAGTACCGGTCCATCGATCAGCTCGCGGGCTCCATGCGGCGGGCGCCGGTGACCGACGACCGTGCCCACGCGATCCGCGGCGACCTCGAGTGGCGTCTCACCGAGCTGCGCCGAAAGATGGTGACCTGTCGCGTGTGGAATTCCCCACTCGGCCCCCTGCTCATCGCGCGCTCGGAGCAGGGCGTGGTGGCGGTGGAGTACCTCGACACCGCGCGTCTGAGCGCCTCGCGGCTGCCGCGCCTGCTCGACATCGAGCTCGTGGAGGAGGGCACGGAGACGGAGCCCTTCTACCAGCAGCTGCTCGAATACCTCCGCGGTGAGCGCACGCGGCTGGCGTGGCCGCTCGACCTCCGTCTCGCGCGCAGCGACTTCCATCGCGACGTGTTGCACGCGACCGCCGATCTGCCCTACGGCGCGGTGACGTCGTACGGTCGCATCGCGCGCGAGATCGGCAAGCCAAGCGCGGTGCGCGCGGTGGCGCAGGCGCTGCGATGGAATCCGCTGCCCATCGTAGTGCCCTGCCATCGCGTGGTGGGCGGCACGGGCGCCCTCACCGGGTACGCCGGCGACAAGCTCGCGCTCAAGGAGCGGCTGCTCACGCTGGAAGGCGTGCCCACCGCGCGCGGCGCGCGCGACACGCGCGTGCAGCGCGACACCATGTATCTGCGGCCGGATCGCGAGGTCGAGTACTGCCTGCCCACGTGCGGATCACTGGCGTCGTTTCCGCTCGCCCGCCTCACGCTCTTCAGCTCGAGCGCGCGCGCGGAGGCGAGCGGCCTCACGCCCTGCGACACCTGCCGCCCCGACCTGCATCCGTTCTCCGCGTAAGCGTCGCCCTTTCACATCGGCCTCCCTGCGGTGTCACACCAGGCAGAAGGAGGCTGTCATGGAACTGCAGGATTTTCGCATCGCGTCGTTCGTCGGCCTCGCCCTCTTGTGGATCGTCGCGCTGTTGATCGGCAGCGGTCTCGCTGCCCTCGCCCGCGCCCTCGATCGCGCGCGTGAGGCCATCGCGGCCA
>JBKKCN010000633.1:0-2951 GCA_046712525.1 Candidatus Rokuibacteriota bacterium | reverse complement strand
TTTGGGTGGTGTCTTGGCGGGCGCCCCGGGGTTGCGGGGGGGCCCGGCCTACATCTGGGGGGGGTGGGGGGGGCCCTTCAAGGCCCCCCATCAAGTCAATCGCCGAGATCGGATGGAAGGCGAGGACGCTCGCCGACGGTGAGGGTGAGCTCGCGCGCCTGTCCCTCGCGCATCACGGTGATCTTCACGCGCTGCCCCACGCGCAGAGCCTTGACGCGCGCCAGGTAATCCTGATGGCTGCGCACGGGCGCGCCCTGGATGGTGGTGACAATGTCGCCGCCGAGCAGGTACTCTTCGCCCTGCACCACCACCGACAGGTTGCCGCCGCGCACGCCCGCGCGATCGGCGGGCGAGTCGTCGTAGACGATCTCGACCAGATAGCCAGGGACCACCGGCAACCGGACGACGGCGCCGAGACGGTTGTCCACCGCGCGCCCCTGCATGCCCAGCCACGGCCGTACCACGCGGCCCACCTCGCGCAGGTCCTTGAGAATGCCCTTGGCGGCATTGACCGGCACGGCGAAGCCGATGGAGCGCGCATCCTCGGAGATGAGCGTGTTGATCCCGATCACGGTGCCGCAGCGATCGACGAGCGGCCCTCCGGAATTGCCCGGGTTGATGGGCGCGTCCGTCTGGATCATCGGCTCGTCGGACACGCCCGGCAGCAGCCGGTTGAGGCCGCTCACGATGCCGCGGGTCATCGTCTGGTCCAGGCCCACCGGGTTGCCGATGGCGACCACGTCGTCGCCCACCTTGACCATGGAGGAGTCACCGAGGCGGGCGAAGGGCAGGGGGCCCGCCACCTCCACGCGCAGCAGCGCGAGGTCGAGCACGGGGTCGAGGCCGAGGATGCGCGCGGGCACGCGGTTGCCGGAGTCGAGGGTGACGGACAGGGAGGCGGCGCCGTCGACGACGTGCGCGTTGGTGAGGATCTGGCCGTCCTTGTCGATGATGACGCCCGAGCCGCCCACCGTCTCGAAGCGCGCCTGTGCGCGCGTCTTGTTGATCTTCATGGCCTGCACCGTCACCACGGCGGGTGCGATACGCTCGAACAGCACGGCGAGGGGTTCGCTGCACGGCTCGGCGGCGGCGCGGAGCGGCGCCGCGCACAGGACGAAGACAAGAGCCCATGTCCACCGGCGCATCGATGGGGATGATACACCACGCTCTGCGGCGCTGCCGGGGCGCCCGGGAATCGAACGGGTATAATCAAGCGATGATCCGCAGAGCGGTCGCCCTCGTCGTCATGCTCGCTCTTCTGCTCCCGGCGGCCGCCACGCGTGCGCAGTCGCCCGCCCGCTCCACCGACAGCGTGGTGGCGGCCACCCTCGACAACGGCTTGCGGGTCCTGCTGCTCGAGGATCACCGCAGCCCCATCGTGAGCTTCCAGGTCTGGTATCGCGTGGGCTCGCGCAACGAGAGCCGCGGCGCCACCGGCATCGCGCATTTCCTCGAGCACATGCTGTTCAAGGGCACGCCGAAGTACGGTCCGCGCATGTTCGCCCGCCTCGTGGAGCAGAACGGCGGCCAGAACAACGCCTTCACGTCCGCCGACGTCACCTCCTACTACGTCAACATCGCCGCCGACAAGATCGACCTCGTCATCGACCTCGAGTCCGATCGCATGCAGAACGCGCTGCTGGATCCCAAGGAGATCGATTCCGAGCGGCAGGTGGTGATCGAGGAGCGCCGCACGCGCACGGAGGACGATCCGGGCGGCTTTCTCGGCGAGGAGGTGGGCTCGCTCGCCTTCAAGGCGCATCCCTATGGCTATCCCATCATCGGCTGGATGGAAGACATCAAGCGCATCACGCCCGCAGAGATCCGCGCCTTCTACAAGACGTACTACGTGCCCAACAACGCCATCGTGGTGGCGGCGGGCGACTTCCGCGCCGCCGACGTGATGGCGAAGATCCGCGCCACCTTCGGCGCCATTCCCCAGGGCGCCATGCCGCCGCCCGTGCTGGCGGTGGAGCCGCCCCAGAACGGTGAGCGTCGGACGACGGTGAAGAAGGACGCGCAGCTGCCCATCGTCTACCTCGGCTATCACGTGCCCAACCAGCAGGCGGCCGACGCTCCCGCCCTCGAGGTGCTCTCCACCGTGCTCTCCGGAGGCCGCGCCTCGCGTCTCTACAAGAACCTTGTCTACAAGCAGCTCGCCCTCGACGCCGGCGGTGACTATTCCTATTTCTCGATCGATCCCAACCTCTTCTGGTTCTGGGCCACGCCCATGCCGGGCCAGACGCCGGAAGCGATGGAGCAGGCGCTCCTCGCCGAGATGGAGCGGCTCAAGAACGACCCCGTGACCGAAGAGGAGCTGCAGCGCGCCAAGAACCAGACCGAAGCGGCGTTCGTCTTCCAGGAGGACTCGGTTCACCGCCGCGCGTCGCTGCTCGTCCGCTTCGAGCTCATCGGCGGCTATGCCCTCATGGACCGCTTCGTCCCCACCATCCGCGCCGTCACCGCCGACGACTTGCGTCGGGTCGCGCGCGCGTACTTCCCCTCCGACAAGAGGAACGTGGGCGTCCTGCTGCCCAAGCCTTGAGCCGCGCCCGCTGGCTTCAGCTCGCGGCGGCGGCCGCGCTCGTCGTGAGCCTCGCTCTTGCCGTTCCCTGGGCCGCGCGCCGCCTGCACGGCGACGCTCCCGTCAGCCTCGCCGTCACCGGCACCATCGAGGCCATGCAAGTGGATGTCAGCGCCAAGCTCTCCGGCCGCATCGTCGCCCTCGGCGCGCGCGAAGGGCAGCGCGTGAAGTCGGGACAGGAGCTGGTGCGCCTCGATGCCGAGGAGCTGGGGGCCGAGATCCAGCGCGCGCAAGCGGCCCTGCACGCGGCGGAGGCCACCCTGCGGGATCTGCAGGCGGGTGCACGGCGCGAGGAGATCGCGGAGGCGGAGGCGCGCGCGGCGCGCGCGCAGGCCCAGCTGGACGACGTGCTCGCGGGCGCGCGCAC
>JBKKCN010000632.1:0-5970 GCA_046712525.1 Candidatus Rokuibacteriota bacterium | reverse complement strand
TGGGGGGCCCTTCTAGGCCCCCCATCTCAACTGACGGACAGGAAGGCGTAGCCGACCGAGCGCAGATCGGCCTCCACCTGGGGGCGCCGGCGGCGCTCGTCCTGGCGACGGTCGGCACCCGCCGCGGGGCCGTTGCGACGGCGCTCGTCGGCGCGGCGGTCCCACACCACCTGGACGTTGTCTGCGTCGGCAAAGGTCTGGCTCAGGTAGCGGTAAAGATCGGGTCGGTCACGGGCGACGATGAAGAGCTCGCGCGGCATGGGCGAGAATCTACCCCAGATGAGCCCTTCAGCGGAAGTCCGCCGGCACTTTGGGTTGCTCGCCGAGCTGGCGGGCATCGACCGCGTAAATGGCCGGCGAAGAGGCCAGCTTGACGTAGGCCCGGTCGCCCTCGCGCTTACCCACCGCCAGCGTGGCCAGCGGCGAGCCGTCGGGCTTCAAGAGCGCCACTTCCATCGATGGGGCATCGAGGCCGTACTTGGCGGGCTCTTCGCCCCCCGGCGCGACGATCTCGCGCCACTTCAGGCTCCGCAGCACACCGAGCAGCTCGTCGACCTTGGCTGCCTTTGCCGTTCCCTTGCTCGGCTCCAGCATCTTCCACTCCGTGTCACTGCTGCGTTCCAGCAGCGCGACGTCGCCACCCACGCGCACGCGCACGCGCTTGACGGCCTTGGGGTCGAGGCCGCTGATGAGGGTGCGGTCGCGCAGGTCGTTGGCCGTGCGCGCCAGCTCCGTGATCCACTTCGCTTCCACGAGCGCCACGGGACCCTTGTCGGCGATCCCGGCGTACGCGCTGGGCCCGCCACGAGTCTCCGTGGAGGGCGCGAGCAGCAGCGTGGTGGGGGTGCCGCCCTCCTGTGTCAGCGTCACGCGCACTTCGGGCTTCGGCAGGTAGCGCGGAATCCCGGACGCGTCGTCGGTCAGAAAGCCGACCGCGCGCACGTCGCGCAGCTTGACCAGCATGGCGCCCGCCTCCGTCTGGTCCGCAGGCAAGGCCTGGGGCGCCACGATGCGCCAGCGGCCGTCCTCGCGCGCCAGTGTCACCGCGCCGCGCGGGCTGTCGATGTCGAGCTTCGTGACCTTGTCCCGGTCGTAATCGACGAGCTGCTTGTTGCGCAGGACGGCGACGTTGCGCGGAAGCGCGGTCGCCACATCGTCCGGCAGGAGGAACACGGTGCTGCCGCCCTCGCGCATCGCGTACGTGCCTTTGCGGTCGGCGTCCGCGCGTCCGAGCAGAAGGGTGCGGCTCGCGCGTTCCTTGTCCTTGCCCGTGTGGATGGTCACCCGCAGAGGCCGGTCCAGCCCGTAGGGCGCCAGCGTGGAAGGCGACTCCGCCACGAACTCCTTCACCTTGCCGCCGCCCAGCTTGTCCAGGAAGTCCGTCACCACGTCGCCGTCCGCGGGCAGCGCGAGGGGTCGCGAGATCTTCCAGCGGCCCGCCTCCGCAGGCTCCACCGCGATGGCGCCCTCGCCGGTGACGATCTCGAAACCCGTCACCTCCGCGCGGTTGTAGGCGAGGATGGTGCGGTCGCGCAGGTCGGCGGCGGGGCGGCTCGCCTCGCGCGCGACACTGTCCGGCAGCACGAACACGGCGGGCTTGCCCTTCTCGCTCGCGTACACCCACACGCCCGTCGGGCTCTTGGCGCCGATGGACAGGCCGATCTGCTTGCCATCCTTGAGCGTGAGGTCGATGTCGGCCGCCGGCTTGTCGAGGCCGAACTCCGCCGGGGAGGCGGGCGCGGCGGCGATCTCGCGGTCGATCTTGGCGGTGAGGATGGTGGTGAGCATGCCGTCCACCTCGGCGCCGTTGGCGCGCGTCTTCACGGGCGCCGTCATCTCCCAGCCGTCACCGGCGCGCGCGAGGCGCAGCGTTTCCCCGCCGCGCTTGATCTCCACCGCGGTCACGTCCTTCGGCTCCACGGCGAAGACGCGGCCCTTGCGGCTCGCCGCCTGCTCGCGCTCCGACGCCCAGCGGATCTCGTAGAGGTAGTAGGCGCCGCCGAGCATGGCCAGAATGGCGGCAAGGGCGACGGTCGTCTGCCAGCGCATCGGCCCCGTTACTTCGCGGCGCGGCGGCGCATGAGGGCGACGATCCCGCCCACGAGCACGATACCCGGCAGGACCACCACCGGCAGCCAGAACACCGCCTGCGCCTGTTGCGCGGTGAGGAAGACCGGCGTCGCCTTCGCGTCCTTGGGCCGGATGGAGATCTGGTCCTCTTCCTCGGCGAGCCAGCTCACCGTGTTGAGGAAGAAATCACGATTGCCCTGGAGATTCAGGAACTGGTTGGTGGCCACGTTGGAGGTGCCGTAGACGACCAGCCGTATCCTGTCGCGGGTGACCGCCACCACGATCGGCAGCGGGCCGCGCGGGTCCGGGCCGTCCGGCTTCACCTGCCCCGCCTGGATGGAGGCGCCGTCCGTCTCCCCCCAGCTCTCCGCGCTCGTGCGGGCGAGCGGCTGCACGCTCGTGCCCGGCGGCACCGTCTTCGCCGGCGTCACCGTGCGGGTGAGAGGAAAGAGCGTGGTGAGACCCGCGAGGTCACGCGTGATCGTGTGCGGCTCGTACTGCTGGACGATGGGGATCTCGGGGCCGATGCCGAAGAGCCGCCCGATGGGGCTCAGCTCCACCACGAGGTTGTCGCCCAGCTCGACGCCGTACTTGGCGAGCAGGCGCTTGACGGCCTCGTCCTGCACCTTCTGCGGGAAGGGCGGGTTCACCATCACGAGGAGCTTGCCGCCGCGGCCGAGATAGGCGTCCAGCGCGTCCACCTCCGGCGGAAAGAACTCGGTGCGCGGGCCCGGGATGAGGATGACGGCGGCATCGTCAGGGACCTTGCCCGCGCGCGCGAGCGCGAGCGGCTTCACCTCGTAGTTGGCGCGCTCCATGGCCACCTTGGCCTCGCTGAAGCCGGCGCGCTCGCTGGAGGTGAGCTCGCTCTCGCCGTGGCCCTGGGTGACGTACAGCACGCGCTTGCCCTCGCGGGTGACCTTGAGGAGGCCGTTGGTGAGCTTCTCCTCCTCCGCGTCCGTCACCTTCTCCGAGCGCGTCTTCGTCTCCAGCACGATGGTGCCGTACGACTCGACGTTGTAGCGGCGCGCGAGGGCGGGCTCGCGGTCGGGATCGACCGCCTTCCAGGTGAACTTGCCATTGGAGTGGCGGGCGTACTGCTTGAAGAGGTCCTCCGCCACCCGCTTGCCGGGCTGGTCGGTGCGGAAGAACCCGACCGCGTTCACCTCCGACTTGAGATTGCCGAGGAGCTGGATCGTCTGTGCGGACAGGCTGTGGCGCCGGTTCTCCGTGAGGTCGATCCGCTTGTTGTACCGATAGGAGAACGCCTCCACGAGCGCGATGATGCCGAACACCATCACGATCACGACGGCCGCGTTGACGCCGTACCGCAGGGTGCGGCCGCTCATCGTCGCCCGCGCCTGCCCCAGGCGCGGCACCACGGAGAGCACGACGAGCACGATACCGAGGCCGACCAGCGCCCACCACAGCCGGTCACGGTTGGGCAGCGCGAAGGGCTGGATGACCGCCGCCGCGAGGGCGGCGAGGCCGACATAGAAGAGCCAGTCGGTCACGCGATGCATTCCATCAACCTTTCCACCGGCGCGACTCGATCGAGCGCAGCGCCAGGAACAACGAGAGCAGCGTGAAGTCGAGGTAGTACACGACGTCCTTGGTGTCGAGGATGCCCTTGGAGAAGCTGTCGTTGTGTTCCGGGATCGACAGGTGCTGGAGCACCTTGCCGAGCACGCCTCCCGCGTTGTCGGCGGGCCAGGCGATGACCCAGAACATCAACAGAATGCCGAAGGTGGTGACGGCGGCCACGATCTGGTTCTCGGTGAGCGAGGAGGCGAAGACGCCGACGGCGAGGAACATGGCGCCCATCAGGAGCAGCCCGAGGTAGCCCGTGAGCAGCGGGCCCCACTCCACGCGCGAGAAATACATCACGATGGCCGGGTAGAGCAGCGTGAGCGCGAGCATGATGGCGTACAGGGCGAAGGCGGCCAGGTACTTGCCGAGCAAGACCGCCCCGTCACGCACCGGGTACGTGAGGAGCAGCTCGATGGTGCCCGAGCGGCGCTCTTCGGCGATGAGGCGCATGGTGAAGAGCGGCATGAGCAGGAGCAGGATCACGCTCAGGTTCGAGAAGAGCGGCCGCAGCACGCTGTCCGTCACGTTGAGCTGCCCGGCCATCTGCGGGTTCATCGCCGACTGCATGGACGCCATCGTGAAGAAGGCGAAGATCGAGTAGAAGAAGAATCCCGCCAGCAGCAGGAAGATGGTCATGATGACGTAGGCCACCGGAGACGTGAAATACAGCCGCAGCTCCTTCTTGAAGATCGGCCACACCTTCACGCGGGGATCTCCGACTCCGGCGCGGGCGACTCCGGCGCGGGCGGGGGCGCCTCGGGGTCATGTTCCTCGCCCGCGACGATCTTCATGAAGACCTCCTCCAGCGTCATGCCCACACGCTTGAGCTCGCGCAGCTGCCACTTCTGCTGGGCTACGAGCTGGAAGATCTCGGTACGCACGTCCCGCCCGCGCGGAGACTCCACCACGTAGCGCGCCCCGCCGTCCACGCTGGGCAGCTGCGTGACCGCCTGCACGCCGGGCAGGGCGCGCATGGCGGCATCCACCGCCTCGGGCGCGCCCACGACCTCCACCTCCACGCGCGCGCCGGGGAAGAACTGCTCCACCAGCGTGTCGATGGGCCCCTGGGCCACGATGGCGCCCTTGTTGATGATCACCACGCCGCTGCACACCATGGAGACCTCGGGCAGGATGTGCGTGGACAGGATGACGGTATGGTCGCCCGCGAGCGACTTCACGAGCGCGCGCATGTCGGCGATCTGCTGCGGGTCGAGGCCGATGGTGGGCTCGTCGAGAATGAGCACCGCGGGATCGCTGATGATCGCCTGCGCCAGCCCCACCCGCTGCCGGTAGCCCTTTGACAGGTTGGCGATGAGGCGGTGCTGCATGTCGGTGATGTGGCACCGGTCCATCACGTCCGCCACACGCTTGCGGCGCTCCGAGCGCCCGACGCCCTTGATCTCCGCCACGAAGTCCAGGTACGGCGCCACCCGCATGTCGGTGTAGAGGGGGACGTTCTCGGGGAGGTACCCGATGCGCCGGCGCACCTCCATGGACTCCCGGAAGACGTCGTACCCGGCCACCTTCGCGGTGCCGCCGGTGGCGGGCATGAAGCAGGCCAGGATGCGCATCGTCGTCGACTTGCCGGCTCCGTTGGGACCGAGAAAGCCGACGATCTGTCCGGCCTCGACGTTGAACGACACGTCGCGGATGGCGGTGTACCCGCCCGCGTATTGCTTGGTGAGGTTCTGGACTTCGATCATTCGTCGATCAATGGGCTAGCCCGGCGGATTATACACCGCCGTTCGGCCCCGCCGTAACGACGGGCATGATCGCCTGCAGCCAGGCGGGCACCGCCACCATCCGGCTCGTGGCCGGATCCAGGCACGCGTGCAGGGTGGAACCGGTGGCAATGGTCTCTCCCGCTTCGTTCACGAGCTGGTAGCCGAACCGAAAGCTCGCCCGCCGGCGCTCGCTGATCCACACCCGGGCATCCAGCAGGTCGTCCAGACGCGCCGGCTTCACGTACCGCACGCTGGCCTCCACCACCGGCATATGAATTTTCTCATCGACATCCGACATCGCCCACCCCTGCTGCCGCAAAAACTCCACCCGCGCCACCTCGAAATACGTCAGGTAGTTCCCGTAGTACACGACCTTCATACAGTCCGTGTCCTTATACCGCACCCGAATCTTCGTCGACGCAATCATGAATGGATGCTGCCCGGCTGTGGCCGTGCGACGTGTGCGCGGAGGAGGCGGGGGAGGCGTCGGGGTCCGAGGACCCGTTTCCCTCTCAACCAGGATCGCACATCGGCGTGTCGATGGAGCCCAGCCGCCCTCGATCCGAATCGGCCACCATCCACGTGG
>JBKKCN010000631.1:0-11498 GCA_046712525.1 Candidatus Rokuibacteriota bacterium | reverse complement strand
TCGAAATCGAAGAAGACGTCGGCGAGGTTCGAGTCCGCCGCGAAGTCACGGATGGCGGGGCGCGCGGCGGCCGTCGGAGACGCCGTGGCGGCGCCGCCGCTGCCGGCAGTGCCGCCGCCCGCGCCCGGCTGCGTCGCTTCGCCTGTGGCTCCGCCTCCCGTTGCGCCTCCCGTTGCGCCTCCCGGCTGCATTTGCGAGCCGCTACCACTGGTCCCGGTGCTGCTGGCGCCGGTGGTGCCGGCAGCGCCGGTGGGCGCGGGCGCGGCGGCCGCAGTCGTGGCCGGACGCTTGGCGCAACCGGTCAGAACGACGGCAGACACCAGCAACGACATTGCGATGATGGTTGAGCACCGGGTTAGCATGACGCCTCCTTTGGACCTGGCCTGATGAACGGGGTTTTCAAAAACCACCACAAAGCGTATCACGGTAGGCGAGGCGACCATGCGGGACTTGTGGCGTCTCCCGCGGCCCGCGTAATCGGCTCCTGCGCCGTTCCATCCGCCAGCATGCCGAAGATCTGCCAGCGGCCTTCACGATTGGACTGAAAGGCGAGGTGTCGCCCGTTGGGCGACCACGTCGCCCCCTGATTGTCGCCGGTGCCCACGGTGAGCCGCCGCGGGCTCGAGCCGTCCGCGTTGATCGCCCACAGGTCGTGCACACCCTGACGGGACGTGTACACGATGGTGTCGCCCTTCGGCGACCAGCGCGGCTGCGTGTGAAAGCCGCCCGACGTGAGCTGGCGCACGTTCGCGCCCTCCGCGTCCATGACGTAGAGGTGAGGGCTGCCGCCGCGATCGGAGATGAACGCCATCTGGCGCCCCGTGGGTGCCCACGCGGGCTCTGTGTCGATGCCGGCGTGGCGCGTGAGCCGGCGCATGGTGCCGGTGGCGAGCGTGAGCACGTAGATCTCAGGATTGCCGTCCTTCGACAGCGTCATCGCGAGGCTGCGGCCGTCGGGGCTGAAGGCGGGCGACGAGTTGATGCCCGAGAAGGCGGCGAGCGTCTGCTCGGGGCGGCGCTCGAAAGGAAAGGCGCGATAGAGATCGGGATAGCCCGCGCGATACGACGTGTACGCGAGTGAGCGCGCGTCGGGACTCCACACCGGGCTGAGATTGATGGAGCCGTTGCGCGTGACCGGCGCCGGCCCCGCGCCGTCGTAATCGGCCATGAGGATCTCTTTGGCGCCGCGCGGCCCCAGCACGTATGCGATCTTCGTGTCCGCGACGCCGTGCTCGCCGGTGAATTGCAACACCACCTCGTCCGCCATCTTGTGCGCGAGCCGGCGCGCCTGCGCGGCGGGCACGTCGAACTTCTTGGACGCGATGAGCCGGAACTCGGGAGAGGTGAGGTCGTACAGGCGCATCTCGCCTTCGATCCGGTCACCGCGCGTTGCGATCAGCCCGTGCAGGCCCGCGTGCGCGCCCGCCGCCGCAAATTCTGTCCACGACTGCTTGAGCAAGGCGGAATTGTTGGCGGGAATGGCGCCGGTGGCCGCCACCACGCTGAAGAGGCCGGAGAAGTTGAGATCGGCGCCCGCCACGGTCGCCAGCATCTTGCCCGTGCCCGCCGTGTCGGCGCCGGCGACGGGCGCGAAGTCCGGAACGGCGATGTTCAGCTTCTTCGAGCCGCCGCCGGTGACGTTGAGAAAGACGTCGACGCCCTGCGCCTGCGGCGCAGGCGGCGTCGGCACCGGGCCCACGAGGGCGATGATGAGCAGCGCGAACGCGCACAGTCGTCGTCGTGTCACTGGTTATCCTCGCTCACTGGCGAAATTAAAGCCCATGTGGACTCTCAGGAACGGCTCCTTGAAATCCTGCGGCAAGGGCGGGAATGGATTAGCGGAGGTGATGGCTCGCAGCGCCGCCTGGTCGTAATACGGATTGCCCGAGGATTTCTCGATCGACATTTTGATGACCTGACCATCGCGGCCGATCTCGAAGACGGCCACCGGCTGGCGCCCCTCCAGAGCGCGCGCCGACCATGCGGCGGTGACCTTGTTTTGGACGATCCTCGTGTACCACGCGAACGGAAAGTCGGAGACGTTGAGCGTCACTGCGCCCGATCCGAGCGCCGAGCCTGACGGCCGTCCCAGCGGCGGGGGCGGGGGCGTGGGAGCGGCGGCGGTCTCCGCGCGCGGGGGCGCTGCCGTCGGGGCCGGTACCGGCTTCGTGCTCGGCAGGCTCGGCGTGCTCGGCACCGAGGGCAGCTCCTTGTCTCCGGCACGCGGCACTGAGGGCGCGCGCGTCGCCGCCAGGGTGCGATCGGGAAGGCCGGAGGTCGACGGCGCGACCTCGCGCGTCGGCATCTGCGGCGACGGCGCCTCGCGCGCGGGAAGATCGGCCGGCCTCGCGGCCGCGGGGGGCGGCGTTGCCTCTGTCGGGCGCGCCGGCAATGCCGGGGGCGCCGGCGCCCGTCGCCCCTCGGGTGCGCCGGTGGCGGCGACAGCGGGTACGAGGTTGATCACGTACGTCTTCGGCTGACGGGCCGTCCACACGCTGGCGCTGACGATGATGGCCGCCGCCAGCACGCCGTGAACGATCGCGGACACGACGGTGGCGGTGACGGGAATGGGAGCGCGTCCGAGCGCCGGGCCCATCGAAAGCCGCGTCGGGGCACCCACGGGTATGGCCAGGGCGGTCACCGTCAGCGGTCTCGCACAGGCTCGGTGACCATACCCAAGCGATCGATGCCGGCGCGGCGCAGCTGGTCCATCGTTTCCACCACTGCGCCGTAGGAGAGAGCGGCATCGGCCTTGAGATAGAGGGTCTTGTCCGTGCGGTTGGCGAAGGCCGCGCGCAACTGCGCGTCGAGGCCGCCGGGGGGCACGCGCCGGTCGTTGAGGAAGAGCTGGCGATCCTTCGTCACGGTGAGGACCATGCGCTCCTCGACGGCGGTCGGCTTGGCGGAGGCGCGCGGGAGGTTGACGTCGATGCCGCGGTACATCATCGGCGCCGTCAGCATGAAAATGAGCAGCAGGACGAGCACGACGTCGACAAACGGGATGATGTTGATCTCGGCGAGCGACGTCCCGAGGCGGTGATCGCCTTCCTGCGTGTCGAGCTTAAACGCCATCTTTCACCGGCCGCCCCACCACCTTGGGCGTGGGACGACTCATGAGATTGAGCAACTCGAGCGCGAAGCCGTCCATCTCCGTCGCCCAGTGCTTGACCCGATTCACAAAGTAGTTGTATGCGATGACGGCGGGGATGGCCGCCGCCAGGCCGGCCGCGGTGGCGATGAGCGCTTCCGAGATGCCCGGGGCCACCACCGCCAGGCTCGCGGAGCCCTGCGATCCGATACCTTGGAAGGCCGACATGACTCCCCACACCGTACCGAAGAGCCCGATGAACGGCGTGGCGGAGGCGGTGGTGGCGAGGAACGGCAAGTACCGCTCGAGCTGGGCGATCTCCAGTCCCGCCGCGCGCCGCATCGCCCGCTGGGCTGCGTTCAGCCGGTCGCCGGTCACGTCCTCCGCATCGTCGAAATCGTCGCCCGCCGCCGCCGCTTCCTGATACGCGGCCGCGTAGATCTGGGCGAGAGGGCTGTCGCGGTACTTCTTGGCCACGCCCTGCAGAGCGGAGGGCCGCCGTCCTTCGCGGAAGATCTTCAGGAAGCTGAGCGTCTGGCTCCGCACACGCCGGAGCTGCCACCACTTTTCGACGATGAGCGCCCAGCTCACCACCGAGAACAGGGCCAGCACGGCGAGCACGAACTTCGCGACGGGTCCGGCATTCCAGACGAGCTCGAGGACACCGGTACTCAACGGGTCAGAGGTCTGCACGCACTCTCCTTGCTGTTTTGTTTCATGATACGAAGTGGGCCCCCTCAGTGTCAACAAATTTGCCCGAAAAATTCAGGCTTTTCATTGACTTTGCGCGCAGGCGACCCGTATAACCGAGACGTGGTGATGCTCACCGCGATTGCCCTCGCCGCCCTCCTCGCCGTGCCAGCTCCGGGGGCCGCCTCTGACGTACGCGCGGCCGTGGACGCCTTCGTGGCGCGTGCCTCCGGCGTGAGCCTCAACAGCCTCGTCATCGAGCAGGACCTGGCCCTCTATCACCCCGACGGCCGGCGCCAGCAGGCCGGCGGCGAGCAGCGCGTGCTCCTCCGGCTGCCGCGCCAGCAGCGCGTGGAGCAGACGATCGACGGCAAGCGCGAGGTGCGGCTCGCGGTGGGCGATCGCGCGTGGGTGCGCGCCGCCGACGGCAGCGTGTACGAGGCACCAACAGCCGCGCTGCCGCGCGAACGCACGCACCTGCTCGTCCCCTTCCGGCGCTCCGCCGCCGACGTGCTCGCCGAGTGGCGCGCGCTCGGCATCCGGGACGGCATCTCGCACGTCACGCGTGTCGCGGGGCGGCCCATCACCGTCATCGGCGCGCTGCCGGGAGATCGCGAGAGCCCCGCGGTGTGGCTGGATGCCGAGTTCGGTGTCGTGCGATTCATCACACGCGAGAAGCTGCCCACCGGACCCGCGCTGATGGATCTCGCCTTTTCGGAGCACCGTCCTCTGGCAGGCGGCTTCTTCTTCCCCTACCGCCAGGAAGCGTTCGTCGACGGCAAGATGGTGGTCCTCATCACCGTGCGCTCCGTCGCCATCAACACCAACCTCTCCGACGCCCTCTTTGATCCCGATGCATTGAGGCGCGGCCGCTAGTTACCGCTTCGACACCGAGGGGCTGTCGGTGATCCAGAAGCGCAGCGGCAGGTTCACCGCGCGCGTGATGCCGACGCGGGGGCCCGCGACAATACGGGGACGGGGTCCCGTGCGCTGTTCGATCGTCACGGGGCCGGCGGTGAGGTCGGCGGCGTTGTCGCGCAGGGTGATGGCGAGCGCCTTTGTGAGATTGCCGGGGCCGCTGGCGATGCGGGCGGAGCTCGCGGGGACGCCGCGGCGGCGGGCCATCGTCTTGACGCCGCTCACGGGCTCGAGGGCGCGGATGAGCACGCAGCCGGGGAGGCCGGCGCGGTGGGTGATGGCGTTGAGGCAGCAGTGGATGCCGTAGTTGAGGTAGACGTAGGCGCGACCGCCCTCGCCGTAGAAGAGATCATGGCTGCCGGGGCGGAAGGCGGCGTGGGAGGCGGCGTCCTCGGGTCCCAGGTACGCTTCCGTCTCCACGATGCGGCCGGCCGTGAGCGCGCGGCCGTGACGCGAGACCAGGATGCAGCCGAGCAGATCGCGCGCAACCGTGCGCGCCGGGCGCAGGTAAAACGCGCGTGGCAGCGGGTCAGCCGAGGCGCTGCTCCACGAGACGCTTGAGGGAATCGTAGTCGAAGGCGGTGCCGGCGCGGCTCGGCGGCTCGCCTTCGGTCTTCAGTCCCGTCTCGCTCAGGATCACGCAGATCGTCTGCGCGGGATCGATCTCCTTCGCCGCCAGCATGCGCATCAGCACGGCGAGGGAGGCCACGCCGGTGGGGCCGGCCCAGATCCCTTCCGTGCGCGCGAGGCGGCTCTGGGCGGCGAGGATCTCGGCGTCCTCTGCGTCGCCGGCGAGGCCGCCGCCGTCACGGAGCAGGCGCAGCACCCATTCGCCCTTGCGGCCGGGATTGCCGGCGGCGAGCCCTTCTGCCACCGTGTAGCCGATCTTCACGGGTGTGAGCGGGGCTCCCGCGCGAAAGGCGCGCGACACCGCGTTGGCGCGCGTGGCCTGCGCGGCCACCATGCGCGGCAGCCGCGTGATCCATCCCGCCTCGTGCAGCTCGCGGAAGCCGCGCGCGGCGGCGATGAACGTTTCCCCCACCGCCACCGGCGCCACCACCACGTCGGGCGGGGCCCAGCCGCTCTGCTCGGCGATCTCGTACGCGATCGTCTTCTTGCCCTCGTGCTTGTAGGCGTTGCGCGAGGCCCCGCAGTCGAAGAACAACCGCTGCTCCACGAGGCGGTCCCAGTGCGTGATGAGGTCGTCGTAGACGCCCTGGTAGATGACGAGGTCCGTGGTCGTCGCCGCCATGTGCAGCAGCTTGGGGGCGGACGCGCGCTCGTAGGCGAAGATGAGCGAGCGCAGGCCCGCGCGCGCGGAGTACGCGGCGATGGACGAGCCCGCGTTGCCGGAGCTGACCACCGACGTCGCGGTGAACCCGAACTGCAGGGCGGCGGCCACGCCCGTCGCCGACGACCGGTCCTTGACGGTTCCGGTCGGATTGGGACCGTCGAACTTCGCCAGCAGCCGCCGTACGCCGAGCTGCGCGGCCAGGCGCGGGCACTCGAGCAGCGGTGTGCCTCCCTCGCCGAGCGTCACGCGGTGCGCGGGGTCGTCGATGGGCAGCACGGGCGCATAACGCCAGAGCCCGGATCCCGACAGCATCGCGGGGCCCGCGCGGCGCAGCGGCTCGAGGTCGTACCGCAGCTCGAGCAGGCCTCCGCATTTGTCGCACTGCAGACGGTAGCCGAGGGCGTGGACGGCGGCGCAGTCGATGCAGGTGAGGCTCTGCGCGAGCGATCCCGTCATCGGCGGCCGCAGCGCTCGTCGACGACGGCGACGATCTCTTCCACGCGATGCCGCAGCGTGTGCTCGGCGAGCGCGCGGTGGCGCGCGTTGGCGCCGATGGCACGCGCCTCGTCGGGATGGGCGAGATGGTAGTCGAGCTGGCGGCGTAGCTCGGGGATGTCGCGATAGGCGATCAGCTCTTCGCCCGGCTTGAAAAGCGTCGCGAGATCCTCCTTGGCATCCGCCACTTGACACGCGCCGGCGGCGGCAAGCTCGAAGGCGCGCGTGTTGACGCCCACGATGTCGTTCATCGGGTGATGGTGGTTGAGCGACAGCGTGGAGCCCGAGTACACGCACAGCTTGTCGCGGCCGAACACGGGCCCGCCCGCCACCAGCGCCCGGGTGGTGGGGTCCGCCGCACGCTCCCAGCCCGAGCCCCACACGCGCAGCGGATAGTCGGCCAGCTCGCGCACGAAGCGCTCGCGATAGTCGTAGCGGCTGCCCACGAACGACAGCGGGCCCGCGAAGCGGAGCCGTTCCTCTTCGGACAGCGTCACGGGATGATGCAGCGAGGGCACGCAGTACATCGGCAGGTAGTACAGGTTGCGCAGGCCCACCGACTGCAGACTGCGCATCGCGTACCGCTCTTTCGTGAAGAAGACGTCGTACGCCTCGATGGCGTCAAAGGGAATCATCCACAATGGGTTATCGGGGAAGAAGTTGAGGAACACGGGGTCCGCGCGCTTCTTCACGCGCCGCACGAGGCCGGGTGTGATGGGGCCCCCCTTGATGACGAGCACCACATCGGGTCGCAGGGCGACGCACGCGCGCTCGAGGCGCCGCAGAATCCAGAGCTGGTAGGCGGCCTTCGTGCTGCGGTTCTTGTAGAGGGGGTTTGCCCGGCGGTATTCGAAGAGCAGAGGCTGATGGCCGAGGCCGGTGAGCTCGTCGGCGAAATCCACTCCCATGTGACCGGGCCGATTGAAGGGCAGGACGATCAGCCAGCGCACGCGCCGTAGCGTAGCACAGCGCCGAGGCAGTATCATGAGCGCCCATGAAGATCGCGTCCGTCGAAGTCTTCGTCATCAACTTCCGTCAGAAGGCCGCCTTCGTCATGGCGGGCGGCGTCGCCGCCACGCCCGGATCGGCGTCGCCGCGCGTGCTCGTGAAGGTGTCCACGGATGACGGCGCCGCGGGCTGGGGCGAAGCGACGCCCACGCCGCGCTGGACCTACGAGACCACGGAGACGATCGTCTCCACGCTGCGGCGTTACCTCGCACCCGCCGTCATCGGCCTGGAGGCGTGGGACCTCGACAGCGTGCACCGCGCCATGGACCGCGCCATCAGCCCCGGTGTCACCATGGGCTCGCCGCTCGCGAAGTCGGCCATCGACGTGGCGCTGTACGACGCGGTGGCGCGCCGTCAGGGCGTGCCCGTGTACGCCCTGCTGGGTCGCCGCCGCCGCACCGAGTTCGATCTCACGTGGATGGTGACCACGATGACGCCCGCCGACGCCGACACCATGGCGCGCGAGGGGCTCGACGCCGGCTACGACTGCTTCGAATGCAAGATCGGAATGCACGGCGAGCGCGGCGACGTGGAGCTCATGGAGCGGACACGCACCATCATCGGCGACCGCACGCTGCAGGTGGACGCCAACCGCGGGTACCGGGTGGAGGCGGCGCTACGACAGTCTCGCCGCATGGAGGCGCTCGGCGTCACCCTCTTCGAGCAGCCGCTGAACGGGATGAGCCTCTCGGGTTTCCGCCGCCTCGCCGCCGCCAGCCCCGTGCCCATCGGCATCGACGAGACGCTGCGCTCGCTGCCCGACCTGCTCGAGTACGTCCGCCACGACGCCATCCACGTGGCGGTGGCGAAGGTGCAGCGCAACGGCGGCCTCTGGTACTCGCGGCAGCTGTGCGAGATGGCGGAGGCGGCCGGCCTCGGGCTGTCGCTGTCCGGCCTCACGGAGACGGACCTCGGCCTCGCCGCCGGCATGCACCTGGCGGCGGCGTTCGACATCAGCCCGCTGCAGCTCAACGGCCCCCAGTTCATCGACACCACCTTCCTGCGCGAGCGCGTCTGGAAGGGCGGCGGCCGCGTGCGGCTGCCGGACGGCCCCGGGCTCGGCGTGGAGGTGGACGAGGCGTACGTGCGAAAGCACGCGGTGGCCGTGACGCTCGACTAGATGCGCACCTGGCTCGCCCGCAACGCGCCCGCCATCGGTCTCTTCGTGCTCACGCTGCTCGCGTGGCAGGCGGCGGTGAGCTTCCTCAAGCTGCGCGAGTACCTGCTGCCGAGCCCCGCCTCCGTGCTGCGCGCGCTCTCGGGGGCCGAGATCCCGTGGGCGGGCCACGTGTGGATCACCACCGTCGAGATCGTGGGCGCCTTCGTGGTGGCGGCGGTGGTCGGCATCGCCCTCGGCATCGCCATCGCGTGGTCGGTGGTGCTCGCGCGCGCCCTCGTGCCGTTCCTGGTCTTCGTCAACACGCTGCCGAAGGTGGCGGTGGCGCCGCTCTTCCTGCTGTGGCTCGGGTACGGCATCGTGCCCAACATGCTCATCGGCGCCCTCATCGGCTTCTTCCCCGTCGTCATCAACACGGCGGTGGGGCTCATGCAGGTGGACGACGAGCTGCTCGACCTCGGGCGCGTGTTCAGCGCGCCCAAGTGGAAGGTGTTCGTGAAGATCCGCATTCCGAACGCCTACCCGTATATCCTCAGCGCGCTCAAGGTCACGGCCACCGCGGCCGTGGTGGGCGCGGTGGTGGGCGAGTTCATCGCCTCGCAGAAGGGGCTGGGGTACGTCATCATCACCACGCAGGGCAGCATGAACACGCCCGTTGCCTTCGCGGCGCTCGTGTGGATTTCGGTGATCGGCCTCGCCCTCTACGGCGCGGTCGTCGTGGCAGCGCGCTTCATCGCCCCCTGGGCGGACACGTCGGGATAGACAAGGAGAGATTGCAATGAAGCGAGTCATCAGCATCGTGGCGCTCGTGGCCGCCGCCCTCGTGGCGGGCCCCTCGGCTCCGCCCTCGGCACAGCCGATGCAGAAAGTGACCTTCGCCCTCAACTGGTTCGCCGTGGGCGACCACGCCGCGTACTGGGTGGCGCTCGACAAGGGCTACTACAAGGCCAAGGGCCTCGACGTCGAGCTGCAGAACTCGAAAGGATCGGGTGACTCCATCGCCAAGGTCGACACGGGCCGGGCCGACGTCGGGCTCGCCGACAGTGCGGTCGTGATCGCGTCCGTGGGACGGGGCACGAAGATCAAGGTGGTGGGCATGGTGTTCGACAAGAGCCCGCTCAACATCTGGAGCCGCCGGGAGGCGCCCATCACGCAACCCAAGCAGCTCGAGGGCAAGACCATCGGCGCGCCCCCCGGCGACGGCCAGCGGCAGGTCTTCCCCGCCTTCGCCAAGCTGCACGGCATCGACCAGTCCAAGGTGACGTGGGTCAACATCGAGCCCGCCGCCAAGGTGGCCGCCATCGCGGAGAAGCGCGTGGACTCCGTGGCCGACTACACGACGGGGTTGCCCTTCTACGAGAAGGCGATGGGCAAGGGCAACGCGGTGATGATGCCGTGGGCCGACCACGGCTTCGACATGTACAGCATGTCCATCATGGCGAGCGAGAAGACCATGAAGGACAGTCCCGCCGTGCTCCGCGCCTTCCTCGAGGCCTCCTACATGGGCTGGCGCGACGTGATGGACAATCCGAAGTCGGCGCTCGAGATCTTCAAGAAGCGCGTGCCGGAGATCGATCTCTCCATCATCGAGCCGAACATGATGATGGGCCTCGAGCTGATGAAGACGGAGCGTTACGCGAAGAACGGTATCGGCTGGATGGAAGACAAGAAGATGTGCGCGTCAGTCGACCTCGTCAACACATACATGGGTGTGCCGAAGAAGGTCGAGTGCAAGGACGTGTACACGAACGAGTTCCTGACCAGGATCGAGCTGCCGAAGTCGATGCGCTAGCGGAGTTATTCATGAGCGCCGCGCGCGCGGCGCTCATGAATAATCTGTTCTAGTGCCCGCTCCGGGCCGCGGGTTCATTTCGCTGGACCACGTGGGGATGGTGTACGGGGTGGCGTCGGGGCCGGTGCAGGCGCTCGCGGACATCACGTTCACGGTGGGGGAGGGCGAGCTGGTGGCCCTCGTGGGTCCTTCGGGGTGCGGGAAGTCGACGCTCCTGAGGATCATTGCCGGGCTGCGCCTGCCCACGAGCGGCGCCGTGCTCGTGGCGGGACGGCCGGTGAGCCGTCCCATCCCCGAGATCGGGATGGTCTTTCAGGCTCCCGTGCTCCTCAAGTGGCGCACCATCCGCGACAATGTGCTGCTGCCCGCCGAGCTCTCCGGCCTCGCCCCCGCACGCTACCGCGCGCGCGCGTCCCAGCTGCTGGACCTCGTCGGGCTCGGTGACTTCGGCGACAAGCGGCCCCACGAGCTGTCCGGCGGTATGCAGCAGCGCGCGTCCATCTGCCGTGCGCTCCTCCTCGATCCGCCCCTGTTGCTGATGGACGAGCCCTTCGGGGCGCTCGACGCCATGACCCGGGACGAGATGAACCTCGAATTGCTGCGCGTATGGGGGGAGTCGGCGACGGCTCGCAAGACGATCGTCTTCGTCACCCACTCCATCCCCGAAGCCGTCTTTCTCGCCGACCGCGTCGTGGTGATGACTCCGCGCCCCGGCCGCGTGGCCGAGATCTTCGACGTCCCTCTCTCACGCCCCCGCACGATGGAGTCGCGCGCGATCCCGGACTTCGGCGCTCTCACGCTGAAGATCCACGAAGCGCTGGTGCGAAAGGGGTAGCTAGGCGGTTCTTCGTCCGGCGGCGCGGAACTGGCGGAAGCGGGAGGCGAAGAGAGGGTCGAAGAGGGCGGCGGTGGCGACGAGCGCGGCGTCGGCGCCCTCGGTGAGAAGGTGCTCGGCCCGCTCGGCGGTGGTGATGCCGCCCACGGCGAGGATGGCGCGGTCCCACGCGCCGGCCTTGCGCCACGACAGGAGCTCCTCGATCTGGCGCGAGGCGACGGGAAAGGTGTCCGCCCCCACCACGTCGGCGCGGTCACGGCC
>JBKKCN010000630.1:0-4597 GCA_046712525.1 Candidatus Rokuibacteriota bacterium | reverse complement strand
GTGGACGTGCTCGTGACCGACCTCGGCATGCCGGGCGCAGACGGCTACGATCTGCTGCGTCGCCTGCGCGCTCTCGACGGCGGCGCCGCCGTGCGCGCCGTCGCCCTCACGGCCTTCGCCGCCGCCGACGACCGCGACCGCGTCCTCGCGGCAGGATTCCAGATGCACCTCGCCAAGCCCATCGACCCCCGTGGGCTCGTGGCGGCGGTGGCCGTCGTGATGGGGGGCAAGAGCCCGGCGTGAGCCCGACCGTCGTGCACGCGGCTGTGATACATTCGCGGGCGATCACGATGGCTCGCGGCGGATTTTACTCGGTGGATTCGCTCAGGGGTGTTCACGTCCTCGTGGTGGACCATGAGGCGGAGTGCCGCGAGTTACTCTCCGACGTTCTCCACTACTGCGGGGCGCTCGTGACGGCCGTCGACTCCCCCGAAGGCGCCCTGGAGGTGATGGCCCTCATCAAGCCCGACGTCCTCGTCGTCGACCTCATCGAAGGCAACAAGGAAGGTCACTGGCTCCTTCGTCAGGTGCGCTCGCTCAAGCCGGAGGAGGGCGGCGTGGTCCCCGTGATCGCGGTGAGCGACGCCGCGCGCCTCGCCCGCCTCGCGCGCGCCGGCGCCGCCGGGTTCGTCGCGTGCCTCGTGAAGCCGCTCGATCCGTGGCAGCTGTGTCGGGTCATCGCGGGCGTGACCTCCTCCGCGTAGGGAGCGCCTTTCTCCGTGGGCCGGCGTGACCATCTCCCGACCGATGCGCTGCTGGGCGTCCACGTGCTCGTCGTGGACGACGACGACGACGCGCGCCAGATCCTTTGCACCATTCTTCAGTATTGCGGCGCCCTCGTCACCGTCACCGCCTCCGCGCGCGAGGCCATGGCGGTGCTCGCGCGCGTGACGCCGGATGCTCTCGTGAGCGACATCGCCATGCCGGAGCAGGACGGGTACTGGCTCATTCGCGAGGTGCGGGCGCTGTCCCCCGCGCACGGCGGCGCCATCCCCGCCATCGCGCTCACGGGGCACGGCTCGGCGCATGGACCCGATCGCACGCTGGCGGCGGGCTTCCAGGTACATCTGCGCAAGCCGATCGATCCCTGGGAGCTGTGCCGTGCGGTCGCCGGTCTCGTACGACGGGCCTGATCGAGCGCAGCGGGGGCGGCCCTGCGGCTCTTCCTCGTCCCACGCCTCTCTGGTATGATTCGGAGGCAATGACGCCCCGCCTTCCCGAGCTGATCGGTCGTGCGATGATCGACGCAGATTTTCTCGCCGAGCTGCAGCGGACGCCGGACACGATCCTGGCGCGTTACGAGCTCAACGACGCGGAACGGGCCACGGTGCTCGGTGCCCTCGCGCGTCTGGCCGCCACGCCCGTGGGCCAGCGGGCCCAGGTCCTCAGCAGCGCCCTCATCCGTCGGGTGGCGACCTAAGCCGGCGGCGCCGGCTTAGAGTCAGCGCGGTGGCCCGCTCCGACGAGATCCACGCCTTCCTCCGAGACGTGCGGTTGTTCAAGGACGTCGCCGACCCGGAGCTGGGTATCCTGGCGGCGTCGCTGCGCGAGCGCCCCATCAAGAAGAACCAGGTCCTGTTCCGCGAGGGCGACACGGGCGAGGAGATGTTCCTCGTGCGCCGGGGCTCCATCGTCATCTCCAAGGGCGTCACCGGGCGCGTGGAGCAGGTGCTGGCTCGCATCGGACCGGGAGACTTCTTCGGCGAGATGAGCCTCTTCGATCGTTCGCCGCGCTCGGCCACCGTGCAAGGCGAATCCGACGCCGAGCTCCTCGTGCTCGATCGCGCCACGCTGACCCGGCTCACGGAACAGAGCCCGCGCGCGGCGGCGGCGTTCTTCGAGTGCCTCGTGCAGGTCTTCATCGAGCGCCTGCGTGCCTCTGGCGATCTGGTGGCCGAGGTCACGCGGTGGGGGCTGGAGGCGACGGGCCTCGACATGGAGTCGCGGTGACGACGACGGGGGGCGCCCCGCCGCGTCGCGCCCGTCTGGAGCTGCTCGTCCGCCGTGACGACGACCAGGCGTTCGATCTTCGCGAGATCGGCAGCGCCGCCGCCTTCGTGCAGTCCCGCCCGCAGCGCGTGAGCGCGGATACCTTCGAGCTGGCTCCGGTGTCCACCTCCCGCATGGGGGGGCAGGCCAGTTACATCCTCAAGAACACCGTCACCGAGCGCTACCTGCTCCTCTCCGAGCCCGAGAAGTTCCTGTGGGAGCAGATGGACGGCCAGACCTCGATGCAGGACATCGCCACCACGTATGTGCTGAAGTACGGCGCCTTCGACTTCGAGATCATCCCGGCTCTCATGAAAAAGCTGCAGCGCGCGCAGCTGCTGACCCTGACCCCCACGTCGCGGCTGCGGCAGGCCCTCGCGCGCAACCGGCGCAAGCCGATGGTCAAGTACCTCGAGACCGTGCTCTTCGGCCTCGAGCGGATCAACATCTCCAGCCGCAAGGTGCAGCCGTTCTTCACGGCGCTCTACCGGTGGGGCGGCTTTCTGCTCTTCACGCCCGTCGCGGCCGTGGTCGTCGCGCTGCTCGCGGTGATCGGTCTCCTGGCGGGCGTGCGGCTCTGGGACAACCCCGACAACCCCCTTGCCGGCTTCGGGAACAGCCCCGTGCTCGCCATCGTGAGCGTGAAGCTGCTCTTCGTGCTCACGGTGGCGGCGCACCAGCTCGTGCACGGCCTCGCGCTCATCCACTACAAGCGGCGCGTGCGCGAGTTCGGCTTCACCTTCCTGCACGGCTTCGTCCCCACGTTCTACGTCGACGTCACCGACATCTTCATGGGCACGCGCAGGGCGCGCGTGGTGACGGCGATCTCGGGCGCGCTCGTCCACCTCGTGCTGGGCTCCCTCTGGTTCATCGCCGGCACCCAGCTGCCGGCGGGCGGCTTCTGGCACGCCTTCGCGGCGGCCTCGGGCATGCTCCAGTGGCAGGCGTTCGTGGTGGCGCTCTATCCGTTCTGCTTCATCGAGATGGACGGCTACCACGTGCTCGTGGACGTGCTCGGCGTGCCGACCCTGAAACAGGACGCCATCGCGTACACGATGTCGGCCCTGCGCGGACGCGCGCACGGCCGCTTCACCCGCCTGCACGCGCTCTGGGTCTCCTACGTCGTCATCTCCGCCGTCTCCGTGGCGGGCTTCATCGCCTTCAACGTCTGGCTGATCGTTCACGCCAGCTCCTGAAGTAACGCCTCCGCGGCCACCGCGATCCGCCGCGCCGCCTCAGGAGCGTCTGGATGATCGGGGACGGAGAGATCGGGTGCGGCGAGACCGGCCAGCCGTGCCTGGGCGAGCCGGCGCAGGTGATCGCCCGCCAGCATCGCGATCTCCGCGAGTGCCGCGAAGGCGAGCTCCACGCGCGCGCGGCGGTCGGGCGCCTCGCGCAGGCGGCGCGCGATGACCGCGCGCACCATGAGCGAGATGGTGACGCCGCCGTCGAACGCAATCAGATCGCGCGGCACCGTCCCCCATTCCACCCGGAGCCCGCGCGCGACGTCCGCGATCGCCGGCCCCAGCGCGGGGGCGCTCTGTGCCACCACGATCGCCACGAGGCCGTCGACGATCTCACTGGCGATGCCGGCGGCGGCGGAGGGGGGCGGCGGGGGCTCGACGATCTCGACGACCTCGCCCTCCGGAGTGAGGATGAGGTGCTCGACCACGGCCTCGTCCAGCACCCACAGCGAGGCGCGCAGGACGTCGCCGTCGTCGCGGAGGCGGCGCGGCGCGTGACGGCGCACCGCCTGCCAGTGGTGACGGTAGTAGGCGACGCCTCGTGCGACGACCTTCTCGACGCGCTCTCGCCGCTGCACGTACACGCCTGCGGGGTCGAAGTGGCGCTCATGAGGAGCGGGCCGCCATGCGAGCGTCCCCCGCGCGAACGCCCCCAGCGGATCCTGGATGTCCGCGGGCGCGTATCGGAAGCATTCGAGGAGCGCGAGGAAGAGCTGCTCGGTGGGGTAGGGGCCGTCGTAGGCGAGGGCGGTACGCCCCTGGTCGGCGGCGAGGCTGGCGATGACGTTGAGCACCGCGGTCCCCGCGCCCGGAGGCAGCCGCGCCGGCTCCGCGAGCACGGGGATGCGGTCGATGGCGTGGTACTCCAGCGCGCCGAACACCGTGGTCTCCGCCGCGCTCTCACCCCATCGCAGCCGGTCCACTCGCCCATACACGGGGTCGTCGCCGGCGTCCGGCTCGAGCCTCACCCAGGCGCCACTCGGCAGGCGGACGCACGCGCGCTCGAGCGCGCCGTCCGCCCGCCAGTGGAGGACGGCGGTGGCGTTCCCGTCGTCGTCGCTGTCGCGCAGCCGGCGGCCGGCCGCGTCGCGCACGATGATTGGGCAGAGGCGGGCCGCCACGGGCCGGATGATACAATGCGTCGGGTGCTGAGATTTTCGTGTGACTGACAGCGAAATCGTCTGGCGGTCGGCTCTCGAGTGCGCCGCCCTCATCCGCTCCAAGCAGCTATCGCCGGTGGAGCTGACGGAGGCGATCCTCGCTCGTATCGCACGCCTCAATCCGAGCCTGAATGCGTTCTGCCTCCTCACGGCCGACGTCGCGCGCAACGCCGCGCGCGAAGCCGAGATCGCCGTCATGAAGGG
>JBKKCN010000629.1:0-2574 GCA_046712525.1 Candidatus Rokuibacteriota bacterium | reverse complement strand
CCCGCCGTGAAGAAGGGCACCAGCCTGCGCCTCTGGATCCTCAAGACCTACGTCGAGCCCACCAACAAGGCGATCGAGGCGAGCACGCAGCGGTGGGCCGAGAAGCACGGTGCCGCCGTCACCGTCGAGTACTTCACGTTCGAGGACATGCAGACGAAGTACGTGGCGGCCATCGAGAACAAGAGCACGCCGGACGTGGGCCAGTTGGAAACGGGCGCCCCCGCGCGCTTCGCCGGGATGGGGCAGCTTCTGGACCTCACGACGTTCGCGCGCCAGGTGGAGGGCGAGGTGGGCAAGCCGCCCGCCAACGTGGCGCCCGTCACCGTCATCGGGGGCAAGACGTACGCGCTGCCGTGGTACATCATGCCGGCCTTCTGGTACGTCTGGCGCGACGTGCTCGACAAGAACAACGTCAAGATGCCGAGCACGTTCGAGGACGCCAAGAAGGCGGCGGCGGCGCTGAACCGTCCCAAGGACAACTTCTACGGGATGGGGCAGAGCTGGAACCGCACCTCCGACGGATACGGCGTGATGCAGAGCCTGATGTACGGCTACGGCGCGGGCTGGACCAACAAGGACGGCAAGTACCAATCGATCAAGACGCCGAAGATGCGGCAGGCGATGGCGTGGGCGACGGACATCTACAAGGAGGGCATCCAGCCCGCCGACACGCTCACGTGGACGGGCTCGGGCAACAACGAGAACTTCATCGCCAAGAACATCGCCCAGACGTCCAACGGACCCAGCATCACCTTCGCGCTCGAGAATGCGCTCGCGAAGGCGACGGACGCCAAGGAACGCAAGCTCAAGGAAGAGGCGCTCGCCAACCACGTGGCCCTGCCGCACCTGGCGGGCCCGGACGCGCGGCGGATGTGGGCCATCGCGATGAGCTTCGGCATCTTCAAGAACGCCAAGGACCCCGACGCCGCCATGAGCCTGGTGGCGCACCTGCTCTCGCCCGAGGAGACCTTCCGCGTGATGAAGGATTCCTACGGGCAGTTCACGCCCGTGCTCGACAAGGCGCGCGCCGCCTCCAAGGAGTACTTCAACAAGAACGACAACTACCGCACCTTCGGCCGCGCCGCGGAGTGGTTCGTGGCCACCGGCTGGCCCGGGCCCGTCACCGCTGCCGCCGCCGAGGTGCAGGCGAGCAACGTGCTCACGGACATGGCGGCCAAGGTGATCGTCGACAGGATGTCCGTGGACCAGGCCATCGAGTTCGGTGACAAGAAGATCAAGGAGATCTACGACAGCCTCGGTGGCTGATTCCGCCGCCGTCACGCACGCGCCCGAGCGATCCCGGCCACCGCTGTCCCGCCGCCTCCTGCGGCAGGACAGCGGCACCGCCATTCTCTTCCTCCTGCCCCTCTTCGTCCTCGTGCTGGGCCTGATCGTCTACCCGTTCTATCGCGCCATCTGGCTGTCGTTCACCGACAAGATGGTGGGTTACCCGGAGCGCTTCGTCGGGCTCAAGAACTACCTCTACCTGTACGAGGACGACACCTTCCGCAGCGTGGTACGCAACAGCCTCGTCTTCACGGTGGGCTCGGTGGGCCTGAAGCTCCTCACCGGCCTCGTGATGGCGCTCGTGCTGCACGCCACGTGGCGGTGGCGCAACTTCTTCCGCGGACTGCTGCTGCTGCCGTGGATCACCTCCACCGTCATCATCGCTCTCACGTGGCGGTGGATGTTCGACGCCTTTCCCGGCCGCGGCTTCTTCAACAGCGTGCTCCTGGATCTGGGGTTGCTCAGTCACCCGGTGGCATTCATGGCGACACCGGCAGGCGCCATGGCCGCCGTCATCGTGGCCAACTGGTGGCGCGGCTTTCCCTTCTTCGGCGTGTCCTACCTCGCCGCCATGCAGTCCATCCCCGCCGAGATGTACGAGGCGGCGGCGGTGGACGGCGCCGGCACGTGGCGCCGCTTCTGGCACGTCACGCTGCCGGGGCTCAAGCACATCATGATCGTGACCATCTTGCTGTCGTTCATCTGGACCATCAACGACTTCAACATCATCTACGTGATGACGCGCGGCGGCCCCGGCACCGCCACGCAGGTGTTCGCCACCTTCTCCTACGAGGTCGCCTTCAACTCGCTGCGGTGGGGCCGCGGGGTGACGGTGTCGATCTTCTGCGTGCCGCTGCTGATCGCGGGCATCGCCCTCGTCAGCCGCTACCTGCTCCGTGATCGCGACTGAGCGCGCGCGGCCTCGACGCCGGCGGGCATCGCCCCTGGCCACCGCGGGGCTGGTCGCCCTCGTGCTCATCATCCTGGTGCCCTTCTGGTGGATCGCCAGCATGTCGTTCAAGACGTACGAGCAGATCCAGTTCGCCACCAGCATCTACGTGCCGAAGCCCTTCACGTGGGAGAACTACAGTGGCCTCTGGCTGGAGACGCGCTTTCCGCTGTGGCTGCGCAACAGCCTCGTGACGGCGGTGGTGGTGACGGCGATCACGACGGTGGTGGCCACGCTCAGCGGCTACGCCGTGGCGCGCCTGCGCTTTCCGGGCCGTCAGGGGGTGGCGAGCCTCATCCTCATCCTGTACCTTGTGCCCCCCGCCCTCCTCTTCATCC
>JBKKCN010000628.1:0-4610 GCA_046712525.1 Candidatus Rokuibacteriota bacterium | reverse complement strand
CCTCCGCGTTGGCGCCGAGGATGCGGGCGCGGTCGCGCGCGGGGAGTGGGTGAGGCTCCGCGCATGTGGGCGGCGCGCTATCGTTCCTGCACTCCGCTGTACACCAGGCGCACTGCGGCGATCGTGGTGCCCATCGGGAAGCCGACGATGAGATCGAGCCGGTAGTCGTGGATGTGGGGTTGGCCGAGAGGGTTGATGGAATGAATGAAGATTGGTATGTCAAGCATTTGAATGTGCTCGTATACCGGCCACAGATCGGCGTGGTCGATCGGCTGGCCGTGCACGTTCGAGCCGATGCCGACTCCACGCAAGCCGAGATCGACGGCGCGGTTGAACTCGGCCACCGCGCGTACGGGGTCCTGTAACGGAAGGGCGGCGAAGCCGACGAACCGATCCGGGTGGCTGCGCGCGACCTTGGCGATCTCGTCGTTGTACAGGCGGCAGAGCGACAGCCCGAGAGCGGGCGGCGCCCAGTACATCATCGGCGGACCGAGCGACAGGTGCTGCATGTCGACGCCGGCAGCGTCCATCAGTCGCAGGCGCGCGTCGACGTCGTGGAAGGCGGCCGTGTAGCGCCAGTACCGGATGCCTTCGAAACAGAGGAAGGGCGGAATGTCGGCGCTCAGGCTCGCCCCGTGGCTCGGTCCGTGGGCGGCGACCGCGTCCATGAACGCGCGAGGGTAGAGGTGGGCGTGGACGTCGATGACCATTCAGCGTGTCCGGACCGCCGGCAGCACGCGGCTGCCGAACAGCTCCACGGAGCGTACCGGATCGGCGGCCAGGCTCACGGTGAACATCAGCCGCCGGGCGCCGGCGGCGATGGCCGCGCGTACCTGCTCGATGCAGTCGTCCGGCGTGCCCGCGATGGCGAGACGGCCGCGCAGGTAGTCGAAGAGCCCGAGACGCCGAACGAGGCCCTGGTCCATCTCCTTGCGACGGGTGGTGTACGTGGCCCGCATCTCGCGGATGGCGGGAATGAGCTCGGCGGGCACGCCGCGCTCCGCGGGCGCAGGGCCGAGCACGTAGGCGGCCACGAAGCCGAGGATGTTGCCGAGCTTGGCGAGCGCGTCCTCACGCCGCTCGTCGCAGTCCAGACACGCGATCCACCAGTCGTCGATATCATCGGGCTTGCGGCCGGCGCCGCGGGCGCCCTCGTCGATGAGCGCGCGCGCGGCGGCCACATGCTCCGTCTGCAGGCCGTAGTTCACGAAGGCCCCGTCGGCCACCGCGCCCGCCGTGCGCAATGCGACCGGGCCCGAGGCGGCCGCGTACACAGGCACCCGCCGGCTCAGTGCGGGCAGGCGTGTAGTGGCGCCGTCGAGGGTCGCCGACTCGCCGTCGAGCAGCGCGCGCGTGAACCGAAGACCTTCACGGAAATCCGCCGCCGTCGCGGCCTGCTGATTGAGATTGACGACACCACTGTGGCCGGTGCCGATGCCGAGGGTCATGCGGCCGCCGGAGACCGCATCGACGGCGGCAGCGGCACCCGCCGTGATCGCTGGATGGCGCGAGGTGAGGTTCGTGACACACGCCGCCAGCCCCACGCGCTCGGTGCGGGTGGCGGCGAGCGCGAGCGCCACCCACACGTCCATCGCGTTGCCGGGCGTGTCAGCGATGCCGACCATGTCCCAGCCGTCGCGCTCGCCCAGCGCCGCCATGCGGGCCGTGTACTCCGGCGACCACGGCCAGAAGAAGAACCCGAAGCGCGGCCCGCTCACTTGATGGGCGGATGATTGCGGTCGTAGGCCGGCGTCTTGAGGAACTCGTCGGGCTTGTACGTCCAGAACTGCGACACCATGGGATAGGTGTGGATGATCGTGTTCTGCAGACGGCCGTTCACCTTCTCCACCTTCACGATGTACACGTTCTGCGTGGGGTTGTTCAGCTCGTCGAGCTGGATGGGTCCGCGCGGGTCCTCCGTCGTCTCGCTCGCCTTGCGGATGGCGGCCAGGAAGCGGTCGCGGTCCTCCACGTTGCCGTTCAGCGACTTCGCAGCCTCCGTGATCCACCGCGCGGCGCTGTACATGATGGCGTGGAAGTACGACGGCGTGCGCTTGACCTTCGCCTCCGCCACCTGCAGGAACGCCTTGTTGGCCGCGTTCGTGAGCGTGGGCGCCCAGATGAGCGCGCCCACGTGGCCGACCACCTCGTCGCCCATGCCCTGCAGCGACCCCTGGTCCGTATACACGCCGGTACCGATGAGCGGCACCTTGCCCTGCAGCGCGCTCTCGCCGTACTGCTTGGAGAAGCGCACGGCCTGGCCGGCGACGAAGATCTGCACCACGGCATCCACGTCGCGCGGCACCTGCGTGAGGTAGGGTGCGAAGTCCATGGCGTTGAGCGGCACGTACGTCTTCTGCACCACCTTGCCGCCGTTGTCCTCGAACACCCGCTGGAAGCCGCCCACGCCTTCGTACCCGAAGCCGTTGTCCATGGCGATGGCCGCCACCCGCTTGTACTTGAGCACCTTCGCCGCGTAGTCGCCGAGCGCGTGCATGGGCTGGCTGGCGCTGAAGTTCGCGCGCAGGATGTACTTCGCCGGCCGCCGCTTCGTGAGGTCGTCGGGCGTGGTCAGGAACAGGGACGGCATGCGGTCGCGCTCGATGACGGGGGCGAGCCCATAACCGACGTTCACGAGCAGGACGCCGGCCATGACGTGGATCTTGTCCTGGCCCACGAGCTTGCGGTACTTGGCCTGCGCGGTGGCGGGATTACCCTCCGTGTCCTCCTCGATGAGCTCGATCTTGCGCCCACCCGCCTGGTACCCCGCCTGCTCGAAGCCCATCTTGAAGCCGTCGAGCATGTCCCGGCCGGCCTGCGCGAAGATGCCGCTCTGGGGCCCGAGGTAGCCGACGCGGATCGGCTCCTGGGCGGCGGTGGTGGAGGTGACGACGAGGACGGCAAGCAGCGCGGTGACGATCTTCATGGTCACTCCTTGCTGGTGACGGCGAGGGCGGCCAGGACATCGTCGAGGCTGGCCACGGTCGCGATGGTGGGAAGGATCCGCTCCATCGAGAAGCGGTGATTGTCCGCGTCGTTGCTCGCGCAGCAGTCACGCACGACGATCACGGAGTATCCCATGTCCGCGCCGTGGCGGGCGGTCGCCTCCACCACGTAGTTGGTCCACAGGCCGAGGAGGACGAGCGTGTTGGCGTCGAAGTTCTGGAGCGCCTGCGCGAGGTTGGTGGTGAGGAAGGGGTTCACGCACGTCTTGTTGATGACGAGCTCGTCCGGCGCCGGCTTCACCAGCGGATGGATCTCCGCCCCCGGCGTGCCCGCGATGAGCGTGCGGCTCTCGCGCAGCTTGATCCAGAGCGCGCTCGCGCGTGGCATGTCGCGGTAGTCTGCCCGAACCGACGCCGTGATGTGGATGACGGGCACGCCGCGCGCGCGGGCGGCGGCCATCACGCGCGCGGAGTGCTCGAGCACCTTCGCCTCCGCCACGCCCGGGGTGGCGGCGATGTTATCCATCTGGAAATCGAGCGCGAGCACAGCGGTACGCCTGGGATCGATGCGCATGGGCGGCGCGTCTCCTAGCGGAAGCGGGGCATGACTTCGCGGGCGAAGAGCTCCATCGAGCGGCGGATCTTGTCCTGGGCGAGGCCGCCGAAGTTCATCCAGCACAGGGTTTGGCCCACGCCGAGGTCGCGCATGTACGCGATGTGCCGCGCCACGGTGTCGGGCGAGCCGAAGGCAAGCGTCTCCGCCACCAGGGTCTCCCACGTGACCTTGGACAGGCGGTCCGCCATGGCGCGAAAGCCGGGCTGCAGGCTCGGGTGTGCCTCGGCGATCCGTTCCGGGAGGACGAAGCGGCGGAACGACTCCTGGTACCACAGCTCGGCCTCTTTCGTGTCCGCGAGCGCCTGCGCGTCGGTGTCCGCCACGTAGATCTGGCGCGACACGCCCCAGCGCGCAAGAAGACCGCTGATCTCCGCCGGGCTCCGCCCGGACTTCTCCAGGGTGGCCACGTAGGTGTCGCGATTGGCGATGAGCTGGTCCACGGGGCCGAAGAGGACGGAGTTCAGCATAGGCCAGCCGCGCAGCGCCGTGTTCTCGATGCCGTCCTTGGTCACGCACACCTGGTACAGCGGCGGGTGCGGGCGCTGGATGGGCTTGGGGATGACGCGCACCTCGTCAAAGGTGAAGAAGCGCCCCCGGTAGGAGAAGCGCTCCTCCGTCCACGCGCGCTGCATGACATCCACGGTCTCGTCGAACCGCTCCCGGCTCTCCTGCTGCGGCACGCGATAGCCGGCGAACTCCGCGGGACGGTTGCCGCGCCCCACGCCCACGTCGAGTCGACCGGCGGCGATGATGTCCACGAGCGCCATCTGCTCCGCGAGGCGAAGCGGATGGTGGAAGGGCAGGAGGGCGGCGGCGAGGCCGACGCGGATGCGCCGCGTGCGTGAGGCGGCGGCGGACAGCATCGTGGCGGGATCGACGGAGAGTCCATAGTGGATGAAGTGGTGCTCGGTGAACCACACCTCGTCGAAGCCGAGCTCCTCGGTCCACTCCACCTGCTCCAGCTCGCGCCGGATGATGTCGGCATGGGCGTGGCCGGGCGTCGCCTGAAAGAAGAAGAACGTTCCGAACCGCATGTCAGACCCCAAGGT
>JBKKCN010000627.1:0-6272 GCA_046712525.1 Candidatus Rokuibacteriota bacterium | reverse complement strand
TTCTTCTTCACGCCCAGGGCGCGCAGCAGGGGCGGGTGCAGGTTGTACTGCACTCGCGCGCCCTCGGGGAACTGGGCGTTGAGCGCCTGCACCATGTCGGGGCGCAGGTGTAGCCGCGCCACCTCGTACTCGTCCTTGTAGGCCATCAGCTTGAAGAGGTAGCGGGCCACACCTTCCGACAGGCGCGTCTCGCCGGGGACCGCGGCCGCCTCCGCCGCGCGCACACGCTCGACGAAGTCGACGTACTCGCGCGCGTAAGCCGCGTTCTGATACTCGATGAGCTCGGGGACGCGGATTTCCAGCAGCCGCTTCAGCTCGCCTTCCGCCTTCACCCGCTCGGTGAGCGCGCGCACCTGTGCGGTGAGCGCCGGCGCCGGCTGCCCCGTGGCCAGCCGCGGCTTCTTGAGCGTTTTCGACCACTGCGGATCGACGACGAGCAGGCGGCCGGCACGGAAGGCGTGGGTATTCATCGTGACCGACACGCCATTGAGGACGATCGCCTCCTCGATGGCGGCCGCGCTCACCGGAATGGCGCCCGCCTGGTAGGCGGCGCCGAGGACGATCAGGTTCGCGGCCATGTGGTCGTCGAAGAGCGTCTCCGCCAGCCCGAGCGCGTCCAGGTAGACGTTCTCGTCCTTGCGCGTGAAGCGGTTGATGGCGGCAAGCAGGCCGTTGGCGTCGGGGAAGTGCACATCCGTCTTCGTGACCATCGCGCCCGTCGGCACCTGGCTCGTCGAGACCACCGCGATCGTCTTGTCCGGGCGCGCGTGATCGAGGTTCACGGGCGAGGTGGCCACGAGCACGTCGAAGCCGAGGTAGCAGTCGGCTTCGCCCGCCGCCACCTTGCTCGACACCTCCTCCGCCTCCTCCGAGATCTTCAGGTGCGACACGACGGGACCGCCCTTCTGGCTCAATCCCGTCTGGTCCAGCCCGCGCACGTGTTTGCCGTCGAGGAGGGCGGCGGTGGCCAGGATCTGGTTCACCGTGACGACCCCCGTGCCTCCGATCCCCATCATGAAGATGGAGCTGGCGCGCGAGACCTTGAGGGCGGGCTCGGGCAGCGCGTGCTCGATCTTGTACAGCTTGCGGTCCTTCTTGCCCGGCGTGCCCAATGGAATCACGGTGAGGAAGGACGGGCAGTCGCCATTCAGGCACGAGTAGTCCTTGTTGCACGACGACTGGTGGATCTGGGTCTTGCGGCCGAACTCCGTGTCCACCGGCTGCACCGACAGGCAGTTCGACTTCACGCCGCAGTCGCCGCAACCCTCGCACACGGCCTCGTTGATGAACACGCGCAACGCCGGATCCGGCAGCTTGCCGCGCTTGCGCAGCCGGCGCTTCTCCGCCGCGCACCGCTGATCGTGGACGAGCACGGTGACGCCGGGCGTGTCGCGCAGCAGCACCTGGGCGTCGTTGAGCCGGTCACGGTGCCAGACTTCGACGCCGCGCGCCCACTGCACATCTTTGCCGTATTTGTCCGGCTCGTCCGTGGTGACGATAATCCGCTTCACACCCTCCGCGTCGAGCAGCCGCGTCATGTCCGGCACCGGCATCGCGCCCGCGGCGTCCTGGCCGCCCGTCATCGCCACCGCGGAGTTGTACAGGATCTTGAAGGTGATGTTCGTGCCCGCCGCCACCGCCTGGCGGATGGCAAGAGAGCCGGAGTGGAAGAAGGTGCCGTCACCGATGTTCTGGAACATGTGCTTGGTGTCGGTGAAGGGCGCCATGCCCACCCACTGCACGCCCTCGCCCCCCATGTGCGTGGTGCCGACGGTATGCCGCTCGGGCATCGCGAGGGCCATGCCGTGGCAGCCGATGCCACCGCCCGCCTGCGAGCCTTCCGGCACCACCGTGGAGCGGTTGTGCGGGCACCCCGAGCAGAAGAACGGTGAGCGCGCGAGCGTGAGCGGCGTCGGCCGCTCCCGCAGCGCCTCCAGCAGCGCCACTCGCGCGGTGATGGAGGGCAGCTGGATCTTCTTCTCGATCCGCCGCGCCACGAGCTGCGCGATGCGATCGGCGTCGAGCTCGCCGTGCGCCGGCACCAGCGCGCGTCCCTGCTCGTCGTGCTTGCCCACGATGATGGGCCGCTCCGTCTGGTTGTAGAGCACGTCGCGGATGAAGAGCTCCACGAAGGCGCGCTTCTCCTCGATGACAAGGAGCTCCCGCAGGCCGCGGCCGAACCGCCGCACGATGCCGGGCTCCATGGGGAACAGCATCCCGATGCGCAGGAGCCGGATGCCGTAGGCCTTGAGCGCCCCGTCGTCGAGGCCGAGCTCGCGCAGCGCCTCCCGCAGGTCGTAGTACGTCTTGCCCGGCGCCGCGATGCCGAGCCACGCATCGGGGGTGGGCACGGTGATGGCGTTGATGGGGTGCGCGGCCGCGAACGCCTTCGCTGCCTCCATGCGCCCGTAGTGCATCTCGCGCTCGAGGTCGAGGCCGAAGGGCGGCAGCAGCATCGGATTCTGCGTGGGCTTCCAGGGCTTGCCCTCGTAGAGGAAGCCGGGATCGTGGATCACGACCCGATCGGGGCCGACCTGCGCGGTGCCGAGCTCGTCGGCGACGTTGGTCACGATCTTGAAGCCCGCCCACACCCCGGAGTAGCGCGACAGCTCGAAGCCGAGGCGACCGAGGTCGAGGATCTCCTGCACGTTGCCGGGGAAGAGCGTGGGGAAGAAGGCGTCATAGAACGCGATCTCGGAGTGCGTGGGCAGCGTGGACGACTTCGACATGGGATCGTCGCCGCCGAGGGCGAGCACTCCACCATATTTGCCGAGACCGGCGTAGTTGGCGTGCTTGAAGATGTCGCCCGTGCGGTCGACGCCCGGCCCCTTGCCGTACCACATGCCGAGCACGCCGTCGTACTTCGGCTTCGGAAACAGGTTGGTGAGCTGCGCGCCGTAGATGGCGGTGGCGCCGAGGTCCTCGTTGACACCCGACATGAAGACGACGTTGTGCTCGCGCAGCAGGTCGGGGTTGCGCTCCATCGTGAGGTCGAGGCCGCCGAGCGGCGAGCCCCGGTACCCGGAGACCAGCGTCGCGGTGTTGAGGCCGCGTCGCTTGTCGGCGCGGTGCTGATCCAGGGGCAGGCGCACGAGCGCCTGGATACCGGAGAGCAGGATGGTGCCCTCGTCCTGGCGGTACTTGGCATCCAACGAGAAGTCGTGCTTGATCGTCATGCTCTCCCTCGGCCGGGGTTTGATATCGCGACGTGGCCGCCCGCCTCTTCGCGACGGACTCTGGACGTATGATACGGGCGGTGTACGGCGCGCGCAAACTCCGGGAAGAGGTGCACGCATGAGGCTCGGCATCATGATCGAAGGCCAGGAAGGGCTGACGTGGCCACGCTGGCAGCGGCTGGCGAAGACTGTGGAGGACGCGGGGTACGAGTCGCTCTTCCGCTCCGATCACCTCACCGGACTCTTCGGCAACGCCGAGCGCGCCTCGCTCGATACGTGGGCGTCGCTCACCTGGCTCGCCTCCGCCACCACGCGCCTGCGCTTCGGGCCCATGGTGTGCCCGCTCACGTTCTACCATCCGGCGGTGCTCGCCAAGCGCGCGGCCGCCGTCGCCGACCTCGCGGGCGGCCGGCTCGACCTCGGCATCGGCGCCGGCTGGCACGAGGGCGAGCACGCCATGTACGGCATCCCCTTCCCGGGCCTCAAGGAACGGCTCGACCGGCTCGACTGCGGCGCGAGGGCGATCACCGCGCTGTGGGCAGGGAAGAAGGTGACGCTGGAGCAGCCGTACTATCCGCTCCGGCAGGCCGAGAGCTATCCGCTGCCGCCACGCGGCCGTGTGCCGCTCGTCATCGGCGGCCGCGGAGAGAAGCGCACGCTTGCCATCGTGGCCGAGCACGCCGACGAGTGGAATGTGACGCGCGTGACGTTCGACGAGTACACCGGCAAGCGCGCCGTGCTCGAGCGCCACTGCGGCGCCATCAAGCGTGACGCCGCCACCATCGCGCGCTCGCTGATGGTGCCCATCATCTACGGCCGCACAGCGGCGGAGGCGGAGGCGCGCCGCGCCAAGGCGAAGACGATCTTTCCCCGCATCCCCGACGACGCCGCCGCCTGGCGCGCGGCGGGCTTTCTCTACGGCGGCGCCGACGACATCGTGCGTGACCTCGCGCGCTGGCAGAGCCTCGGCATCCACCGCGTGCTGCTCCAGCTGCTCGACATGGAGGACCTCGCCGCAATCGAATCGATCGCGAAAGACATACTTCCGGCGTTGCCCTAACGATCGACCGGCGTTGGGGGGGGGCCATTTCGGGGCCCCCCATGTCTTTCAAGGAACTTGCAACAGCCCATGCTGTAAACCGGCAGCGTGTCTACGTACGCCACAGGCCGCGGCGCGCTTCGCGCGCGTCGCGCTGCAGCTTCACGAACAGGGCCTGGTGGCGAACGTTGGGCGGGATCGTCATCACCTGCGCGTAGCCGAGCCGCACCAGCTCGGCGTTGATCATGACGTCGCCGATCCACACGTAGGCGAGCATGCGTCCATAGCGGTCGCGCGCCTGCACGTCCAGCTCCAGCCTCACCTGCTTGCCCGCCACGAGCTGCCGGTTGACGGCAGAGGCCTCCCGGCCGCCCGGCTCCTCACCGCGCTTGGGATGGTGAACCTCCGGCGTGTTCACTCCGATGTAGCGCACGCTCTCGACACGGTCGCCGAGGCGAACTGTAATCGTGTCGCCGTCCACCACACGCACGACCGTGCCTTCGAGCGTCGTGGCAAGCGCAGGAGCAGCGAGTGCGAGCAGAAGAACGACGAGAGCAAGCGCAAGACGGGCGCGGCGCACGCAGCCACGGTGTCACGCGGCTCGTCGCACTGTCAACTTTTGGTGACAGGAACGCGTTCGATTGACTGCTGGAAGATGGGGGACTACCATCTCCTCTAGCGCCGTCGCGGGCGACTGGACAGTGGCTGAGGAGATGTTGCCATGGACGGATCCGACACCACGAACAAAGCACCGACGGCGCACCTCGATCCAGAACCCGACACTGCAGGCCGGCGGCGCCGCCAACTCGTCGAGTCGGCGGCCCTGGTCGGAGAGCTGACGGCCGTGCTCATCGCCGATTCGCGACAGCTCATCGCGCGTTCCAGTCACGTGATCGCTCGCCCGCACATGGTCGTGAAGACCTCGGCAGACACCGCACCGGCCGCCCGCCAGACAATCGTGTGCGAGCGCTGCGGGCTCAGCATCGACACCCCCGGGGTGGCGATCATGCGCGGACGAAACGTGATGCACGTTCGGTGCGACGCTCATATTGGAATGGGGGCCTGAAGGGCCCTCACCCCGCTTTGCGGCTCGGCAGCGCCACGGCGAACGCTGTGGCGCCCCTCGATAGCCGCCCCACCCGCGGTCCCGAGCTTGTCGCATGCTACGCTTTGAGCCCCAGGAGGACACACTGATGATGAAGCGACTCACGATCCTTGCCGCCATCGCCCTCGCCGGCTGCGCGATCGCTCCGCGCGGGCAGACTCAGCAGGTAGCCTCGCTGCTCGACGTCACGCCACGCCAGGGACAGACCGACGTCCAGCGCGACGCGGATTGGAACGCCTGCATCGACCAGGTGGGCGCCAGGCGCTTCCGCATGGACGGTTGGGCGCTGCTGGGCGGGCAGCTCGGCGTCGCCTTCTCGCAGAAGTCGGAGCTGCAGTCGTGCATGGCCACGAAGGGCTACGACGTCAGGAGCAAGTAGCGCGCGTCCGGATAGGCAATCAGTTGCACACGTCGTGCGATCGCGTGGTTGCGCCCGCGTGAGCGCGTGGATATTGACGCGTGTATATTGACTCCATCATTCCGCTTCCCCGATGGAGCTCTGCGTGAAGAATCGGCGTCCGCTGTCGGGCATCCACGTGCTGGTGGTCGACGACGACACTGACGCGCGCGACGTCTTCAAGACGGTGCTGGGCTTTCTCGGCGCGCTCACCACGGCGCGAGAGTCCGCCTCATCGGCGCTCGCGGTGCTGACCCTCGTGACCCCCGACGTGATTCTCACCGACCTCAGGATGCCCTGGCGCGACGGCCACTGGCTCCTCGAGCAGGTTCGCGTCTCCGGCCGCGGGATTCCCGTGGTCGCCGTCACCGCCAACAAGTACGCCGACCTCAGCGCCTTCGACGGCGGCGCCTACAAACCCGTCGATCTGGACCAGTTCACCGACGTCATCCTCGACGCCGTCGTCCCCCGCCGAAAATCCCGCTAGCACGACCGCCCTCGAGGAGCGCCACGGCTATCCCGGGGCGCTGCCGAGCGTAAATGGGGGGCTTGGGG
>JBKKCN010000626.1:0-8813 GCA_046712525.1 Candidatus Rokuibacteriota bacterium | reverse complement strand
CTCTACGAGCAGCTGGAAGCGGAGACGGGCCAGGCCACCGGGTTCCGGCGCTCGGGCAGCGTGAGCGTGGCGCGCACCGCGGAGCGCATGATCGAGCTCAAGCGCGGCGCGTCGATGGCACGGTGCTTCGGTGTCGAGGTGGAGGTGATCTCCCCGCGCGAAGCGGGTCGTCTGTGGCCGCTCATGCGCACGGACGACCTCGCGGGCGCCGTGTGGATTCCGGGGGACGGCCGGACGAATCCGATCGACACCACGCTGGCGCTCGCGCGCGGCGCGCGCAACGGCGGCGCCACCATCATGGAAAACGTGACGGTGACCGGTATCCGTCGCGAGCGCGGCGCGGCCACGGGCGTCAGCACGGAGGGGGGCGACATCGCGTGCGAGGTGGTGGTAAATTGCGCGGGCCTGTGGGGACGCGACGTGGGCCGCATGGCGGGCGTCAACGTGCCCCTGCACGCCGCCGAGCACTTCTACATCGTCACCGAGCCCATGACGGGGGTCACGCGCGACCTGCCCGTGCTCCGCGATACCGACGGGTACATCTACGTGCGGGAAGAGGTGGGCGGCCTGCTCATGGGCGGCTTCGAGCCGGCGGCCAAGCCGTGGGGGATGGACGGCGTTCCGGCTGACTTCGCGTTCTCGCTGCTGCCCGAGGACTGGGACCATTTTCGCCTGCTCATGGAGCAGGCGTGTGTGCGCATTCCCGCGCTGGAGACGGCGCCCGTGCGCCGGCACGTGAACGGGCCCGAGAGCTTCACGCCCGACAACCGCTACATGCTCGGGGAGGCGCCGGAGCTGCGGAACTTCTTCGTGGCGGCCGGCTTCAACTCCATCGGCATCGCCTCCGCCGCGGGCGCGGGCAAGGCGCTCGCGCAGTGGATCGTCGACGGCGAGCCCGGCATGGATCTCTGGGACGTCGACATCCGGCGCTTCGCGCCCTTTCAGTCCAACGCCCGCTACCTGCGCGAGCGCACCACGGAAGTCGTCGGCCTCCTGTACGCGATGCACTGGCCCTTCCGGCAGCCGGAGACGGCGCGCGGCGTGCGCCGCTCGGTGCTGCACGACCGGCTCGCCGCCCGCTCCGCTGTCTTCGGCGTGGTGGCGGGATGGGAGCGGGCGAACTGGTTCGCCACCGGCGGCGTGCAGGCGCGCTACGTCTACACGTATGGCCGCCAGAACTGGTTTCCCTGCGCGGCCGCCGAGCACCGCGCCGTGCGCGAGCACGTCGGTCTCTTCGACCAGTCGTCGCTCGCCAAGCTTCTGCTCCAGGGCCCGGACGCGACATCCGTGCTGCAGCGGCTGTGTGCCAACGACGTCGACGTGCCCGCGGGCCGCATCGTGTACACGCAGATGCTGAACGCCCGCGGCGGCATCGAGTGCGATCTCACGGTGACACGCCTTGCGGACGACGCCTACCTGGTGGTGACGGTGGCGGCGGCAGCCACGCACGATGCCGACTGGATCCGCCGCGGCCTCGGTGAGGCGCGCGTCACGGTCACCGACGTCACCTCCGCCTTCAGCGTGCTCGGCATCATGGGGCCGCGCTCACGCGACCTCCTGGCGAGGCTGACGGACGCCGACCTGTCGAACGAGTCCTTTCCGTTCGGCGCCTCGCGCGAGATCGCGGTGGGCCATGCCACGGTGCGGGCGGTGCGTATCACCTACGTGGGCGAGCTGGGCTGGGAGCTCTACGTGCCGGCGGAGTTCGCGATGGGGGTCTACGACGACGTGGTGGCGGCCGGAGAAGGGCTGGGGCTGCGTCATGCGGGCTACCACGCGATGGACTCGCTGCGAATGGAGAAGGGCTATCGCTCGTGGGGTCACGACATCGGCGGCGAGGACACGCCGCTCGAGGCGGGGCTCGGCTTCGCGGTCGCCTTCAAGAAGGACGGCTTCGTGGGCCGCGAGGCGCTGCGGCGCCAGCGCGCAGCGCCGCTCGCCCGACGACTGATCATGTTCACCGTCGACGATCCCGAGTCGCTGCTCCTCGGTGACGAGCCGATCTACCGCGACGGCGTCCTCGTGGGACGCATCACGTCGGGCGCCTACGGGCACACGCTCGGCCGCTCGGTGGGCATGGGCTACGTCGCCCACGCGGCCGGCGTCGATGCTGCCTTCCTGCGCTCCGCCCGCTGGGAGCTGGAGATCGCCACCGAGCGCTTCGCCGCCCACGCGCAGCTCGAGCCGCCGTACGATCCCACCTCCGCGCGCGTGCGCGGGTAAGCGCTTACGCGCCGGGCGCTCGATAACCGCCGGCGCCCAGCCTCGTCGCCTCGTCCATCTCCTCCGCGCTCATGAGCACGGTCGTGCGCCAGTGGCCGGCGCCGCTCGCGGCCACGATGAGCGAGGCGGCGGCGGCGGCCACATGGCCGGGCAGATCGACGATCATGAAGAGGTCCGCCTCGCCGAAGGCGTAGTGAAAGCCTTCCAGACGTCCGCCGAGGCTTTGCACGAGCCGCTCCACCGCCGCGCGACGCTTGGTACCGCCTTCGCGCAGGAGTCCCTGCGCGCCCTCCTGCGAGTACGAGCCCTGGAAGAGATAGCGGGGCATCACGCGAACACGAAGGCGCGGCGCGGGTTGTCGACGAGGAGCCGGCGCAGGCCGGCATCGTCCACGCCCTTGCGCCGAAGCCGCGGCACCACGTTGACGAGGAGGTGGTGGTAGCCGTAGCCGCCGTACTTCGTCAGCGAGCTCTTGTAGGCGATGTCGTGGGACATGAGGATCTGGCTCTCGTGGCCGCGCGCGATGAGGGTCAGGATCTGCGCCATGCGGCCGCCGTCGTTGGGCATGTCGAAGTCGGGATTGTAGGGGTAGTACGAGTTCTCCAGACCGAAGAGGTCGTACTCGAGCCAGACGCCGGTGGCGGCGAGGTCGAAGAGCAGACGCTCGTCGGAGATTGTGCGGTCGATGTGGCACATGACGGTGCGCCGCAGGTCGCCCCCCTGCTTGCGCACCAGCTCCACGATCTGCATGGGTGCCGCCTGGTCGCGGCCGGGGTGGATCATGAGCGGCGCGCCCGTCTGACGCTGCGCCTCCACCGCCGCCCGCACCACCTTCTTCTCGTTCTCCGTCCACGGCCACGTGTTGCCGATCTCCCCGATGAGCCCTGCGCGCACGCCCGTGTCGCCGACCCCCACCGTGACCTCGCGCACGATCTCGCGCACGAGGGAGTCCTCGCTGCGCGTGTCCATGTCGGCGGGATGCGCCGCCGCCACGTAGTAGCCGGCGCCCATGACGATGTTGAGGCCGGTCGCCCGCGAGATGCGCGCGAGCGCAAGCGGATCGCGCGAGAGGCTCACGTTGGTGGGATCGACGACGGTCTGCCCGCCCACGCGCTTGAAGAGCATGATCTCGTCCTGCGCGGTCTGCTCGTCGAGCAGGCGAAGGTTGTCGAGATTGGCGTTGAAATTCTGGCGCACCCAGCCCACGTTCGACAGGCTCACCGGCTGGTAGGCGAGGCCCTTGTCGCTCGCCGCCGCCGGCTCCTTGAACATCACCGCGAAGTCGATCAGCAGGTGCTCGTGCGGCAACGTGATGCCCATCGTCTCCGCATCGACCCCGCCGAGAACGGTGAGCGCTTTTCCCGACAACGCGTCCGGCATGTGGCCTCCTTGAGCGGCCGATTATACCCGCGGTCGTGATGGGCGCCCGTCGGAGGCCAGGGTGGTGATGGCGGCGACAAGCCGGCCGGGATCGACGGGCGTGGGCAGATGCATCTGAAAACCCGACTGTAAAATTCGCCGTGCGTCATCGGGGCGCCCCGTGAGGGCGGCGGCGGGGGTGAGGCCGCCTTCCTCCGGCGGCAGCGAGCGCAGCGCGCGCGCGAACGCGTAGCCCTCCTCGCCCGCCATGCTCAGATCCGCCACGATCACATGCGGCCGGAACTCGGACACGGCCGTGAGGCCCTCCGCCGGCGCACAGGTCTTCACGGTGCCGCCGGCGCTGCGGAGAACGGTGGCGAGGAGCTCCCGGCCCTCGTCGGTATCGTCGCAGGCGAGGATGCGTATGCCCTCCAGTGATGATCCCGTCGCGCTCCCTGCCTTCGGGATCACGCCATCGCCGGCGCCGGGGCTTCCCGGCAGCGTGACGATGAAGGTGGCGCCTTGGTCTTCTCCGCCGCTCGCCGCCGTCACCGTGCCGCCGTGCAGCTCGACGAGGTGACGCACGAGCGCCAGTCCCAGGCCCAGCCCGCCGTGCTCGCGCGTGGACGTGCTGTCGGCCTGGCGGAAGCGGTCGAAGACATACGGCAGGATTTCGGGCGTGATGCCGCGGCCCGTATCGCGCACGGCCACCTCGACGTCCGCGCCCACGCGTCGCGCATCCACCTGCACCAGCCCTCCCGACGGCGTGAACTTGATCGCGTTCGACACGAGGTTCCAGACCACCTGCCGCAGGCGATCGGGATCGCCCGTGATGTGCGCGGCGGCGGGATCGATCGACGCCTCCATCCGGATGCCCTTGGCCTCGGCGGCAGGGCGCACCGAATCGAGCGCAGAGGCCACCACCGCCTGCAGATCGACGGGCTGGCGCTGCAGGCGCATGTTGCCGGTGACGATGCGGGAGATGTCGAGGATCTCCTCGATGAGCCGCACCTGCGCCGCCGCGTTGCGTTCGATCACGTCCAGAGCGTGCTCGGCGGCGGCGGTGCCGAGCGTGCGCGTGCGCAGCATGCGGGCCCACCCGTACACCGCGTTGAGTGGCGTGCGCAGCTCGTGCGAAAGAACGGCGAGGAACTCGTCCTTGGCGCGGTTGGCGGCCTCCGCTTCAGCGCGGGTGGCGTTGGCACGGGCCAGCGCCTCGTCACGCTCGGTGGCGCCCGCACGCAAGAGCGCACTGGCTTCGGTGAATGCGCGCGCGACGGCTTTGACCTCCGCGGGGGCCTCCAGGGGAGGAGAGAGCGGGGCCTCCGTTCGCTCGCCGAAGGCGGTGGCCGCGGTGGCCAATGCCGCCACCGGGCGCGTGATGCGCTTGCCGATCACGGCGGAAAGAGCGACGGCGGCGACGAGGAACGCCAGGCCGCCGCCCGCGATGAGCCACAGGGAGCGGCGCAATGGCGCATCCACGGCCGAGAGTGGAATGCCGAGCCCGACGCCCCAGCCGGTCATTTCCGACCGGCTGAACGCCGTGTACACCTTGACGCCCTCGAGCGTGTGGGTCACGGTCCAGCCCTCGCGCGCGGTGTCGAGCACGGCCGCGAACTCCGGGGAGATCTGCCGGCCGAGGAATTGTCCGGTCCCGCCCGTGCGCGTCACGATCGTGCGCCTGGAGTCGAAGATGGTGCCGATCCAGCTCTCGGGCAGCTTCTGCCGGCGGAGGATCTCGTCGACCGCCGACGGCTTGAGAACGCCCGTGAGCACATACACGACGGCGCCGTTGCGCACGATGGGCACTCGGACGGGAAAGGCCAGCCGCTTGAGAGGGCCGAGGGCGAGCGTCCCTACCACGGGCTGGCGGGTCTGCACCGCGCGCTCGAGGCTCTCGCGCTCCACGACCGGCGTGAGGGTCGTGCCTGCTGGATAGCCGAGGTCCAGCAGCCGCTTCCCGAGCGGAGTGGCGAGGATGATCGTGGCCCATTCGGGCTGGGTCGCCAGCACACGGCGCGCGTCGTCGTGGAAGCCCGCGAGGTCGTCGCGCTCGAGGCTGTGCACGGTGGCGAGCGCTTGCAGCGCCGTGATCGACGTCGTGAGCTCGCGATCGACGCCGTTCATGAGCGCGCGCGCGGTCTCGACGCCCCCGCGCTCGACGACGGTGCGCTGCTGACGGTCGAAGGCGAGCAGGGCGATGACGGAGAAGGCGATCATCGGCAGCAGGATCGCCAGGGCAAACATGAGCAGATACGTTCTGATCTTCATCGAGACGTCGATTGTATCCCCGGCGCCGCAGCGCGAGCTCGCCATCACGCTGCTCGTCAACGGCGCCGAGCACCGCCTCACCGTCGACGCGCGCACGACGCTGCTCGATGCGCTGCGCGACCGGCTGCACCTCACCGGAACGAAAAAGGGCTGTGAGCTCGGGCAGTGCGACGCTTGCACCGTTCTGCTCGAGGGCAAGCGCATCCGCGAGCTGCCCATCACGCTGGAGAAGGTGCTGGTGTAGCCTCGGGCCGGTGAAGCCTCCCTTCTTCTACGGCTGGGTCATCGTGGCCGTCGCCTTCGTCACGATGGGCGTCGGCGTGAACGCGCGCACCGCGTTCTCGCTCCTCTTTCCACCCATCCTCGACGAGTACGGCTGGGAGCGGGGCGTGACGGCGGGCGCGTTCTCGTTCGGCTTTCTGGTGGCCGCCGTGTTGAGCCCGTCGCTCGGCCGGCTGATGGATCGCCGCGGCCCGCGCGTCGTCATGGAGATGGGCGTGGCGTTGATGGGGGCGGGATTGCTTCTCGCCACCCTCGTGAGCAAGCCGTGGCATCTCTACGCCACGCTCGGCGTCCTCGTGGGCGGTGGCAGCGTGTGCCTGGCCTACACCGGGCACACGCTCTTTCTGCCCAACTGGTTCGTGCGCCGGCGCGGCTTCGCGATGAGCGTGGCCTTCTCCGGTGTCGGCGTGGGCTCCATCATCCTGCTGCCCTGGGTGCAGGTCATCATCGCGCGCGCGGGATGGCGCGCCGCGTGCTGGACGCTCGGCATCCTCGTCCTCGTCCTGCTGGCGCCGCTCAATCTTCTGCTGAGACGCCGGCCCGAGGACATGGGGCTGGAGCCCGATGGCGATCGGTCCTCCACTGATACGGCGGGTCCGCCGCGGCCGGACAACGTCGTCGACCGCGCGTGGGCGGCGGTGGACTGGACACTGGGGCGCGCCGTGCGCACGGGCCGCTTCTGGTGGATCGCGCTCGGCTATTTCTGCGGGCTGTTCGCGTGGTACGCGGTGCAGGTGCACCAGACGAAATACCTCGTCGAGATCGGCTTCAGCGCCACCGATGCCGCGTGGGCGCTGGGCTTCGTGAGCCTGATGGGCATTCCGGGCCAGATCGTGCTCGGCCACCTCTCGGACCGGATCGGCCGCGAATGGGTGTGGACGGTGGGCAGCGCCGGCTTCGCCCTCTGCTACGCGGCGCTGCTCCTCCTGCGTCACGTGCCCACGCCGGCGCTGCTGTACTTCATGGTCGCCGCGCAGGGCATGCTCGGCTACGGCCTCACCTCCGTCATCGGGGCCATCGCCGCGGAGATCTTTCAGGGACGCCACTACGGCTCCATCATGGGCACGCTGATGCTGGCCGCCGTCGGAGGCGGAGCGGTGGGGCCGTGGGCGGCGGGCGCGCTGCACGACGCCACCGGCAGCTACGACATCGCGTTCTCGGTCGCCATCGGCTGCAGCCTGCTGTCCGCGGCCGCCATCTGGATCGCGGCGCCGCGCAAGGTGCGCGCGGTGGCGGGTCGCGTGCATCGGCGGCGATAGGCGCGGGCGCTATACTGCGTGCCCATGAACGACTCCGACTCCGCCTTCCAGACGATCACCGAGCTTGCGGCCCGCCTTCGTGCGCGGGAGGTGACCGCGCTCACGCTCACCGAGCAGAGCCTCGAGCGTATTCACGCAGGGGACGGGCGGCTGCATGCCTTCATCGCGCTCACGGCCGAGCGCGCGCGGGCGCAGGCTCGGGCCGCGGACCTCGCGCTGCAGGCAGGCGTGGACTTCGGCCCGCTCCACGGCATCCCGTTCGCCGTCAAGGACCTCTACGATGTGGCGGGCGTGGCCACCACGGCGGGCACCCGGCTTCTTGCCGACAACATCGCGCGCGCGGACGCGACGGCCGTGCGCCGCCTCGCGAGCGCGGGCATGGTGCTCATCGGCAAGACGCACACGGTGCAGTTCGCGTTCAGCGGCATCGGCATCAACCACGATCAGGGGACGCCGCACAATCCGTGGCACGCGAGCGCGTACGCGCCGGGCGGCTCGAGCAGCGGCTCCGGTGTCGCGGTGGGTGCGGGACTGGTGCCGATGGCGCTGGGGACGGACACGGGCGGCTCCATCCGCATTCCGGCCGCGCTCTGCGGAACGGTGGGGCTCAAGACGACCGTGGGTCGCATCAGCCGCGCGGGCGTCTACCCGTTGAGCTGGACGCTCGATAGCGTGGGCCCGCTCACCCGCTCCGTGGAAGACGCGGCGCTCGTATACCAGGCGCTCCAGGGCGTGGATACAGCGGACGAGACCACGACGGGCGTTGACGCCCACGATGTGCTCGCGGGGCTGCACGGCGGCGTCAAGGGGCTGCGTCTGGCCTTCGCGGAATCCGTTTTCTTCGACGGCGTGGCGCCGGAAGTCGAAAAGGCCGTGCGGGCGACGGGCGAGGTGTTTCGATCGCTCGGCGCGTCCGTGGATCGCCTGGAGGTGCCGGAAGTCACGGAGGCCTTCGGCGAGCAGCGCCGCGTCCTCTTCATCGCCGCGGAGGGATGTGTCGTGAACCAACGGCTGCTCGACGAGCGCTTCAAGGACCTCGATCCTGTCGTCGCCAACCGCATGATCGCCGGCCGCACGCTGAGCGCGCCGGACTACTTCGCCGTCTCCCGCCAGTGGGCCGCGCTCCGCCGGCGCCTTCGCCATACGCTCGCCGACGTCGACGCCCTGCTCGTTCCCACCACGATGGTGCCCGCGCGCCCCGTCGCCGTCATCGACGCCACCGCGGATTCCTACGGGGAGCACAACCTCAAATATTTACGGAATACGGCTCTCGGCAACATCCTGAACCTGTGCGCGGTGAGCGTGCCGTGCGGCTTCTCCGACGACGGCCTGCCCATCGGCCTCATGGTCTACGCCAAGCCCTTCGACGAGGCGACCGCGCTGCGCGTCGCCCATGCGTACGAGCAGGCCACACCGTGG
>JBKKCN010000625.1:0-5109 GCA_046712525.1 Candidatus Rokuibacteriota bacterium | reverse complement strand
GTGGCGACGCAGCTCAACTGGGGCGCCTCGTACCTGATCAATGATTTCTACAAGCGATTCCTCCGACCCGGGCGGGAAGAGAAGCATTACGTGAACGCGGGTCGTCTCGCCACGATCTTCCTGTTCGCCGCTTCGTTGCTCGTCACCTGGCAGCTCGAGACGATCGAGGGCGCGTGGAAATTCCTGCTTGCGCTCGGCGCGGGAACCGGCCTCGTGCTCATTCTGCGCTGGTACTGGTGGCGGATCAACGCGTGGTCGGAGGTGAGCGCCATGGCAAGCGCGCTCGTGGTGTCGCTCCTCGCGCAGGGACTGTTCGGGCTCAGTGCGGACGCGCCGAGGGACTTCGCGATCCTCCTCATGCTCACCACCGCCATCACGACCGTCATCTGGCTGGCGGTGACGTATCTCACGCCGCCCGAATCGCCCGAGGTGCTGCGTGCTTTTTACGCGCGGGTGCGGCCGGGCGGCCCGGGTTGGCGAGCGGTCGAGCCCAATGCCGACCGTGACGCGCGCATCGGCATCGGCCTCGTGCAGTGGGCGATGGGCTGCGCCGTCGTGTACCTGGGCCTCTTCGGCATCGGGGGCCTCGTCCTCGGTCGTACGGGGCAGGGGGCGGCGGCGGTCGCCGCGGCCATCGTGCTCACGTGGCTCCTCGTCCGCTCCACGGGCGCCGACCGCCGCAAATCGCGCGTGGTATTATGATCCAACTCGTGTGTACTCGAGGAGGCTGATGACAACAATCCCCATCCAGGTCTACGGCATCAATCTGTTGGTCAAGATGATGGCCGAAGCACCGGCGGACGTGCGCGTGAACTGCCCGAAGGGCTCGCCCATCCGCTACGGCGAGGTCGTTGCCCGCGGCGACGGCTTCGACGAAGGCGCCAACGCCTTCCGTGAGATGCCAGATCTGAAGACCATCGTCGCCTTCGAGGAGAGCGCCGAGGAGGTCGAGGGGCATTACTTTTACATCGCCCTCGAGGAGTACCGCGTCATCCGCCTCGACTCCGTGATCCTCTCCTTTCCGCACGAGTAGTCCCTGAAGGCTGCCCTCGCCCGCGTCGACGAAGCCGAGATCGTCGAGCTCACGCGCGCGCTCGTGCGCATCCCGAGCGTGGTGCGTCCCGGAGATCCCGCCGCCACCGAGCTCGCCGTGGCGAACTACGTGGAGCGCTGGCTCCGCAACGAGGGCTTCGAGGTCGAGGTGCACGAGGTGGCGCCGGGCCGCCCGAATGTCCTCGCGATGTATGGTGACAAGACGAAGGGACCGACGCTGCTCCTCGAAGGCCACACCGATGTCGTGACCGAGGGCGATCCCGCGCAGTGGACGCACGCGCCCTTCGGTGCTGCGCTCGTCGACGGCCGCATCTATGGACGCGGCAGCGCGGACATGAAGAGCGGCCTGGCGGCGGCGATGGTGGCGGCCGCCGCGCTCAAGCGGAGCGGCACGCGATTGGGCGGCCGCCTCGTGGTGGGTGCCCTCGTCGACGAGGAAGGCGACATGATCGGAGCCAAGCACCTCGCGCAGACCCCGCTCGGGCGTGAGCTCACGGCGGCCATCATCTGCGAGCCCGAGCAGAACGAGCTGTGCCTGGAGCAGCGGGGCGTGGTGTGGGCCCGCGTCACCGCCCACGGGCGCATGGCCCACGGCGCGATGCCGGAAGCGGGCGTCAATCCCATCACCGCTCTCGTCGCGCTCCTGCGCGAGGCGCCCGCCCTCGAGCGCCGGCTGCGGCGTGTGTGCGAGCGCAGTCGCTATCTCCGCCCGCCCACCGTCACACCCACCGTCGTGCAGGCGCCGGTCCAGGGCGTGCCGCAGTCGAACGTGATCCCGTCCACCGCGCAGGCGACGCTCGACGTCCGGCTCACGCCGGGGCCCGATGCGGCGGCGGTAGCGAAGGAGATCGACGAGGCGTGCCGACGCGCCATGGACGCCTGCCCGGGCACACGCGTGGAGTGGCAGCCTGTCAACGGCTTTCGGCTCGCCACGCGTGTCGACCGCTCGGAGCCGCTCGCACGCGCGATGGCGTGGGCGGTGCGCAAGGCGACGGGCAAGCCCCCCCGTTATGGCGGCGTGCCGGGCTCCACGGACGGCACCATCTTGAGGATGACCCTCGGCATTCCCATCGTGACGTGCGGGCCCGGCAACCGACTCATCCCCCACCAGGCGGACGAGTACGTGGAAGTCACCGAGCTGGTCGACGCCGCCCGTATCTACGTCGCCTCTGCTGCGCGCTTCTTGAAGTCGTGAGCAGCCGGGGACCGCGTCTGCGGGCGATCGAGGTGTTCCCCGTCGACCACGAGGGGGAGCGCTATCTCGCGCTCCGCGATCCCGCGGGCTTCACGCCCTCCGTCGCCATGCTGCCCATGGCGCTGCTGGAGATCGTGTCGCTCTTCGACGGCGAGCACTCCATCGACGACATTCGGGCCGCGATCCTTCGCCACACGGGAGAGCAGGTGGAGCGGACGCGGATCATGGAGCTGGCGGCGACGCTGGACGAGCACGGCTTTCTCGAGAGCGAGCGCTTTCACGCCCGGCGCGCCGCCATCGAGAGCGACTTCCTGGCCTCGCCCGTGCGGCCGGCCAGTCACGCGGGCGGCGCCTACGCGGCGGAGCCGGAGACGCTGCGCACCGCCATGGACGGCTTCTTCACCTCGCCGGAAGGGCCGGGCGCCGTGGACGGACACTCCGTGGGCCCGCCCCTGTACGGCATCGTCGCCCCTCATATCGATTTCCATCGCGGCGGCCCCGCCTACGCCTGGGGGTATCGCGATGTCGCAGAGCGCTGCGACGCCGACGTCTTCGTCATCTTCGGTACCTGTCACGCGGGCATGCGCGATCCGTTCGCGATGACGCGCAAGGCGTACGACACGCCCTTCGGCGCCGCCGAGGTGGATCGCGAGCTGCTGGAGGCCGTGGTGGCCCGCGCAGGGCAGGACTGCTTTGCCTCCGAGGGCGCCCATCGCGGTGAGCATTCCATCGAGTTCCAGGCGGTGTTCCTGCGCTACCTCTTCGCGGGCAGGCGCGACATCCGCATCGTGCCGGTGCTCACGAGCTTCGCGCACGAGGCGCTCGCGCGGGGACAGCGGCCGGAGGACGACCCACGCGTGCGGCGCTTTCTGGACGCCCTTGCGGACGGCGTGGCCGCCACCGGTCGGCGTGTGGCCTTCGTGGCCGGCGCCGACCTCGCGCACGTGGGGCCGCGCTTCGGCGATCCGGAGGCGATCTCCGCCGAGGAGCTGAAGCGCGTGGCATGCGAAGACGGCGAGATGCTCGCGACCGTGGAGGCCGGCGACGCCACGGCCTTCTTCGATTCCGCCGCCCGCGACGGCGACCGTCGCCGCATTTGCGGCCTGTCACCGATCTGGGCGCTGCTGCGCGCGACCGGGGGACGGCCGGGCGTCGTGCGTCGCTACGGGCAGTGGCCGGACCCCGCGGCCGTCGTCACCTACGCCAGCGTCGTATTCTGATGAGCACGCCGTCCTCGGAGTGGACGCTGCCCGATCTGCGCATCGACGCCGACGGTGTCTGGTACGACGGCGGCGTGGAGATCACGCACGCGGGTATTCTCGCCAACCTGCGCGGCAATCTTCGGCGCGATACGGTCGGATATTTCATCCAGACGCGGGTACGCATCCCCGTGCGCGTGGACGACGTGCCGCTGCTGGTGACCCGCGTGGAGCGGCGCGGCGACACGCTTGCCGTGTGGCTCAACGATGGCGAAGAGGAAACCGTGGATCCTGCGACGTTGCGCGTGGGCGCCGGTGATGTTCCCTACTGCGCGGTGAAGGGCGGCACCTTCGAGGCGCGCTTCACGCGCGCCGCTGCGTTCCAGCTCCTCGCGCTCGCCGAGTACGACGAGGTCACGGGGCGGGGCGCCCTCCGGCTGGCGGGACGCGAGTACCCGTTGTCGAGGGCGTCGTGAGCCGGCGTGGGGTCATCCTCGTCGTCGCCATCGTCGCCGGCGCTCTCGTGGCGGCCGGGGGCGCGGCGTGGATGAAGTCCCGCGCCTCCGCGGGCAGCGTCACCGTTGACGAGATCGGCGACCAGGTCCAGACGGTGCCGCGGGGCGCGATGCCCGTCTTCGCGAAGGGGTCGGATAAGAGCGCGCTCTACGCCTTCGCCACCGAGCGCGGCGACGTTCTGCAGTGGATGCCCTGCACCTGCGGCTGCGCGGACCTCGGCCACGGCTCCAACCGCGCCTGCTACATCAAGGCGGAGGCGCCCGCGCAGGTGACCTACACGAGCCACGCCGCCACCTGAACGCTCTGCATGGACATCACGCGTGACGTGATGCGGCTCACGGCGGAGGGCAAGGGCGCCGCGGACATTCGCCGCTTCGTGGATGCCAAGTACGTGAAGCCGGGCGCGCCCGTACGTACCCCGCGGCCTCCGGAGCGGTGACTCCGTCGTGAACGTCGCCACCGCCCTCATGTCGATGCTGCGCGCCGCGGGCGTCACGCACCTCTTCGGCAATCCCGGCACCACGGAGCTGCCCTTCCTGGACGCCCTCGATGGCTCCGGCCTCGAGTACATCCTCGCGCTGCAGGAGGCGACGGCGGTGGCCGCCGCCGACGGCTATGCGCAGGCCTCCGGGCGCGTGGCCGTCGTGAATCTGCACGTGGCGCCCGGCCTCGGCAACGGGCTTGCGATCATCCAGAACTCTGCGCGTGCCCGCTCGCCCGTGGTCGTCACCGCCGGCCAGCAGGATTCGCGGCTGCTGCTCGACGAGCCCATCCTCGCGGGCGACATGGTGCAGATGACGGAGCAGTTCACGAAGTGGTCGCACGAGGTGCGCACCCCCGCGGAAGCGCTCACGGCCATGCGGCGCGCGCTCACCCTGGCGCGTACCGCGCCCACGGGCCCCGTCTTCCTCTCGCTACCGATGGACGTGATGGTGGACGCCGCCGACGATCCCGGCCCGGGCGGGTTCGACCCGCCGAGCGTGGCGCTGCCGGATCCGACAGCGCTGGAACGGGCGGCGGCGCTGCTGGCGGGCGCGCGGGCGCCGCTCATCATCGCGGGCGACGGCGTGGCGCGCGCGGGAGGCGTGGCCGACCTCGTCGCCGTCGCGGAAGCGCTGGGGGCCCCCGTGTACGGCGAGCCCATCT
>JBKKCN010000624.1:0-2831 GCA_046712525.1 Candidatus Rokuibacteriota bacterium | reverse complement strand
CCCCGGGCCACCGCCGGCCGCACGGCCGCCGCCGGCGACGCCACCGCCAAGCGACGGACCGTCGTCATCGAGAACGTGGCGCCCGCGGTGGACGGCGGCCGCTATCCCGTGAAACGAGAGCAGGGCGCCCCCCTCGAGGTCACCGCCGACATCTTCAAGGAAGGCCACGACGTGCTCCTCGCCTTCCTGAAATTCCGGCGCCTGGACGAGAGCGCATGGCGCGAGACGCCCATGCGCTTCGTGGACAACGACCGGTGGGCGGGCGCCTTTCCCCTCGACGACAACGCGCGCTACGTCTACACCATCGAAGCGCTCGCCGATCCCTTTCGCACGTGGCTGGACGATCTCAAGAAGCGCACGGACGCGGGCCAGGACGTGGCGAGCGAGCTGCGGGAAGGTGCGGCCCTCGTGCAGGCGGCGGCGCGCCGCGCCACCGGCGCCGATGCCGCCGCCCTCACCGAGTACGCGGCGCGCATCGGCGGCGCCGCCACGCAGGCGAACGCGGTCGCCCTCGCCCGCGAGCAGCGGCTCGCCGCCCTCATGCACGCCCACCTCGACCGGGAGTCGGCCACCTGGTACGAGCGCGAGCTGGAGGTGGTCGCCGACCGCGAGCGCGCGCGCTTCGCCGCGTGGTACGAGTTCTTTCCGCGCTCGGCACGCGGCGACGGCCGCCACGCCACCTTCAAGGATGCCTACGCGGAGCTCGCGCGCGCGGCGGCCATGGGCTTCGACGTGGTGTACCTGCCGCCCATCCATCCCGTGGGTCGTGCCCACCGCAAGGGACGCAACAACTCGCTCACCGCGCAGCCGGGTGAGCCGGGCAGCCCGTGGGCGATCGGCGGCCCCGAGGGCGGCCACGATGCCGTCAATCCCGAGCTGGGCACCCTCGACGACTTCAAGGGCTTCGTGAAGGAGGCGGCGCGCCTCGGCCTCGAGGTCGCGCTGGACTTCGCCATCCAGTGCTCGCCGGATCACCCCTACGTGCGCGAGCACCCCGAGTGGTTCTTCCACCGCCCCGACGGCTCCATCAAGTACGCGGAGAATCCGCCCAAGAAGTACCAGGACGTCTATCCCGTGAACTTCTACGGCGAGGACCCAAGTCCGCTGTGGGAGGAGATGAAGCGGTTGCTCGAGTTCTGGATCGAGCAGGGCGTGGTCACCTTCCGCGTGGACAATCCCCACACGAAGCCCGTCAAGTTCTGGGAGTGGATCATCCGCGAGATCCAGATCGCCCATCCGGAGACGATCTTCCTCGCGGAGGCCTTCACGCGGCCCAAGATGATGAAGGTCCTCGCGAAGGCGGGCTTCACGCAGTCGTACACCTACTTCACCTGGCGCAACGCCAAGCCCGAGATCACGGAGTACTTCGAGGAGATCACGCGCCCGCCCGTGTCGGACTACTTCCGCGGCAACCTGTGGCCCAACACGCCCGACATCCTGCACGAGACGCTGCAGCGCGGCGGCCTGCCCGCCTTCAAGTTCCGGCTCGTGATGGCGGCCACGCTGTCGTCCGTGTACGGCTTCTACAGCGGCTACGAGCTGGGCGAGAACGTGCCCGCGGCCCCGGGCTCCGAGGAATATCTGAACTCGGAGAAGTACGAGGTGAAGGCACGCGACTGGAACGCACCCGGCAATCTCGTGGCCTACGTCACGCGCCTGAACCGGATCCGGCGCGAGCATCGCGCCCTGCAGCTGTACTCGAACCTCACCTTCCACCACGCCGACAACCCGCACATCCTCTGGTACGCCAAGGCCACGCCCGCCGGCGACGACGTCGTGTTCGTGGCCGTGAATCTCGACCCGCACGCCACCGAGGACACCCTCGTGGACGTGCCGCTGGCCGCCTTCGGCCTCGCCGCCGATAAGACGTACGGCATGCACGAGCTGCTGACCGACGTCGCCTACGAGTGGCGCGGCCCGCGCGGCTACGTCAAGCTCGACCCGCAGTCGGCGCCCGCCCAGATCTTCACCCTACGGCGCTGAGGCGCGCATGGACGCCTGGTACAAGGACGCCGTCTTCTACGAGGTCCACGTCAAGGCCTTCGCGGACGGGGATGGCGACGGCGTGGGCGACTTCCGCGGCCTCACCGGCCGTCTCGACTACATCCGCGAGCTCGGCGCCACATGCCTCTGGATCCTGCCCATGTATCCGTCCCCTTTGCGCGACGACGGCTACGACATCGCCGACTTCTACGGCATCCACCCGTCCTACGGCACGGTGGAGGACTTCCAGAAGTTCCTCGACGCCGCCCACGAGCGAGGCCTCCGCGTCATCGCGGACCTCGTGATGAACCACACCTCGGATCAGCACCCGTGGTTCCAGGCCTCGCGCTCGGATCCCACCTCGCCCTACCGCGACTATTACGTGTGGAGTGACACGAACACGCGCTACGCGGAGGCGCGCATCATCTTCACCGACACCGAGAAGTCGAACTGGTCGTGGGACCCGGTGCGCAAGCAGTACTACTGGCACCGCTTCTTCAGCCACCAGCCCGACCTCAACTACGACAACCCGGCGGTGACGGCGGCCATGCTCGACGTCATGCGCTTCTGGCTCGACCGCGGCCTCGACGGCTTCCGCTGCGATGCCGTGCCCTACCTCATCGAGCGGGAAGGCACCAACTGCGAGAACCTGCCCGAGACGCACGTCATCCTCAAGGAGCTGCGCCGGGTGATCGACCGCGAGTACGGCGGCTCCAAGGTGCTCCTGGCCGAGGCCAACCAGTGGCCGGAGGACGTGCGCCCCTACTTCGGTGACGGCGACGAGTTCCACATGGCCTTCAACTTCCCGCTCATGCCGCGCCTGTACATGGCCGTGCGCCGCGCCGACC
>JBKKCN010000623.1:0-4546 GCA_046712525.1 Candidatus Rokuibacteriota bacterium | reverse complement strand
ATGTAGTTGAGGCTGTACTTGGAGGCTTCCACGTCCAGCGGATCCTCCTCGTGGATGTCGCGCAGCTCGACGATGTCCTTGTGACGGTAGAGCGCGTTGTCGTCGAAGGTCAGCTTGGCGTCGAGGGCGAACACGCGGCCGTCCTTCGTGACGACCAGCGGGTTGATCTCCACCAGCGAGCAGTCCTTGCCGAGATAGAGGGCGAAGAGGTTCTGGATGAGCGCCACGCCCTGCTTGAGCTGCTCGCCCGTGAGCCCGAGGCCGAACGCGATCCGCCGCGCCTGGAAACCCTGCAGGCCGAGGGCGGGATGCGTCCACTCGCGGATGATCTTGTCGGGCGTCTTCTCCGCCACTTCCTCGATGTCCATGCCGCCTGCCTGCGAGGCCATCACCACGTGTGTGGAGCGCCCGCGGTCGAGCGTCATCGACAGGTACAGCTCACGGTCGATGGCGGAGGCTTCCTCCACCATGACCTTGCGCACCTTGAGGCCCTCCGGCGGCGTCTGCGGCGTCTTGAGCATCATGCCCAGAATCTGCCGGGCCGCCGCCTCCGCGGCGGCGGGGTCCTCGGCGAGCTTGATACCGCCGCCCTTGCCGCGCCCGCCCGCGTGGATCTGCGCCTTCACGACCACCTTGCCGCCCAGGCGCTGCGCGATCTCGCGCGCCCCCTGGGGCGTGTCGGTGACGTCGCCCTTCGGCACGCTCACGCCGAACTCGCGCAGAAGCGCCTTCGCCTGGTACTCGTGGACTTTCATGAGGCTAGACCGGCTCTTTACGCGCGCCGCGGAACTTGCGCAGCAGCCACACGATGGGATCGACGTTGTCGGCCATGCGCTCTTTCATCGGAATGATGCCGTTGTCCGTGATGTGGATGTGCTCGGGGCACACCTCCGTGCAGCACTTCGTGATGTTGCAGAGGCCGACGCCCGCCCGCTCGCGCGCGAAGTCGGTGCGGTCCCTGGTGTCGAGCGGGTGCATGTCGAGGCCGGCGATCTTGATGAAGAAGCGCGGGCCCGAGAACGACGTCTTGAGCTCCTCGTGGTCACGGATGACGTGGCAGACGTCCTGGCACAGGAAGCACTCGATGCACTTGTGGAACTCCTGCACGCGGTCGATGTCCTCCTGCCACATCCGGTACTTGCCGTCCGCGTCGGGCGGCCTCAGGCGCAGGGGCGGCACCGACTTCGCTTTCTCGTAGTTGTACGAGACGTCGGTGACGAGGTCCTTGATGATGGGAAAGGTGCGGATGGGCGCCACCGAGATGGGCTCGCCTTCCGGGAACGTGTTCATCCGCGTCATGCACATGAGGCGCGGCTTGCCATTGATCTCGGCGCTGCACGAGCCGCACTTGCCCGCCTTGCAGTTCCAGCGGCAGGCGAGGTCGTTGGCCTGCGTGGCCTGCAGCTTGTGGATGACGTCGAGGACGACCATGCCCTCTTCCGACTCCACGCGGTAGTCCTTGAAGGCGCCGCCCTTGGGGTCGCCGCGGAACACCTGCATCGTGAAGGTCGGCATTTACTTTCTCTCCTCGAAGAGCTTCTTGAGCTCCGCCGGCATCTCGGGCAGCGGCTCCTTGGCGAGCTCGAGGCGGCCGCCCTCGCGCTGGCGCAGCACCACGTTGACCTTGCCCCACGCATCGTCCGTGTACGGATGATCCGCCCGGGTGTGGCCGCCACGGCTTTCCTTGCGCTCGAGCGCGGCCATCGCCGAGCATTCGGCGACGGTGAGCAGCGAGTTGAGGTCGAGGGCCGTGTGCCACCCCGGGTTGTACTCGCGACTGCCCTCGATCTTCGTCTTGCGGGCGCGCACCTTGAGGCCCTCGATCTTCGTGAGCGCTTCCTTCAGCTCGCTCTCGGTACGGATGATGCCGACCAGGTACTGCATGATCTCCTGCAGGTCCGCCTGGATCGTGTACGGGTTCTCCCCGCCCGTCCGGGTGAACGGCTCCAGCATGTCGCGCGACATCTTCTCCACCTGCCCCGCGTCCACCGCGAGCCGGCCGCCCATGTTCTTGGCGTAGAGCGCCGCGTGCAGTCCCGCGCGCCGCCCGAAGACCAGAAGATCGGACAGCGAATTGCCTCCAAGTCGATTGGACCCGTGCATGCCGCCCGCACACTCTCCGGCCGCGAAGAGGCCGGGCACGGTGGACTCCGTGGTGTCGGCATTCACGCGCACGCCGCCCATCACGTAGTGGCAGGTGGGGCCGACCTCCATGGGCGCCGAGGTGATGTCCACGTCGGCGAGCTCCTTGAACTGGTGGTACATCGACGGCAGCCGCTTGCGGATGTAGTCCGCGGGCCGCCGCGTGCTGATGTCGAGGAAGACGCCGCCGTGCGGGCTGCCGCGGCCGGCCTTCACCTCGGAGTTGATGGCGCGCGCCACCTCGTCGCGGGGCAGGAGGTCGGGCGTGCGGCGGTTGTTCTTCTTGTCCAGATACCAGGCGTCCGCTTCCTTTTCGTTGTCGGCCGTCTCCCCCTTGAAGAACTCGGGGATGTAATTGAACATGAAGCGCTCGCCGTCCTTGTTCCGGAGAGTGCCGCCGTCACCGCGCACGCCCTCGGTGACGAGGATGCCGCGCACCGAGGGCGGCCACACCATGCCCGTGGGATGGAACTGCACGAATTCCATGTCGATGAGGTCGGCGCCCGCCCACATCGCGCACGCGTGCCCGTCGCCCGTGTACTCCCACGAGTTCGAGGTGAACTTCCACGCCTTGCCGATGCCGCCCGTGGCCAGTACCACCGCCTTCGCCTTGAAGAGGACGAACTTGCCCGTGTCGCGCCAGTACCCGAAGGCGCCCGACACGCGGTCGCCGTCCTTGACGAGGCGCTCCACCTTGCACTCCATGTAGACGTCGATGCCCTGGTGGATGCCGTGGTACTGCAGCGTGCGGATCATCTCGAGGCCGGTGCGATCGCCCACGTGCGCCAGGCGCGCGTAGCGATGGCCGCCGAAGTCGCGCTGGAGAATCAGACCATCCTTCGTCCGGTCGAAGAGGGCGCCCCAGCGCTCGAGCTCCAGGACGCGCTCGGGCGCTTCTTGAGCGTGCAGCTGGGCCATGCGCCAGTTGTTCAGCATCTTGCCGCCGCGCATGGTGTCGCGGAAGTGGACCTGCCAGTTGTCCTCCGGCCACACGTTGCCGAGGGCGGCCGCGATGCCGCCCTCCGCCATCACCGTGTGCGCCTTGCCGAGGAGCGACTTGCAGACCAGGCCCACCGACACGCCCTGCGCCGCCGCCTCGATGGCCGCGCGCAGGCCGGCGCCGCCGGCCCCGACGACGATGACGTCGTGCTCGTGGGTCTCGTACGCTGCGGTCGCCATCACAGGATCCTCAGGTCGCGGATGTAGCCCGTGGACACCAGGCGGATGTAGAGATCGGTGAGCCCGACGCTGAAGAGCGAGAGCCACGCGAACATCGGGTGGCGCTCGTTGAGCCGCGTGATGAACCTCCACAGGCTGTAGCGGGTGGGCGCCTTGGAGAAGCTGTCCACGTGGCCGCCGCACACGTGCCGGCACGAGTGACACGAGAAGGTGTAGCCGGCGAGGAAGATGACGTTGATCCACATCACGAGCGTGCCCACGCCGATCCCGAGGCCGTCCGGGAAGCGGAAGGCGAGGATGGCGTCCCACGTCAGGAGCACGATGAAGATGACCGCCACGTACCACGCGTAGCGGTGGAAGTTCTGGATGATGAGGGGAAAGCGCGTCTCCCCCGTGTACCCGGACTTCACGTCCCGCACCCCGCACGCGGGAGGCGACAGCCAGAACGATCGGTAGTACGCCTTGCGGTAGTAGTAACAGGTCAACCGGAAGAGGCCCGGACCCCAGAGGATGAGGAAGGCGGGCGACAGGATCCCGATCACCGGCACCGTGATGTCGGGCAGGCCGTAGCCGAAGGTCGGGTGCAGGCACGCCTTGGAGATGCACGGCGAGTAGAACGGCGACAGGTAGGGCGCGGCGTAGTAATGGGCGTTCTGAAAGGCCGCCCACGTCGAGTACACGATGAACGACATGAGCACGACGAACACCGTGAGGGGCTGCGCCCACCACGCGTCCTTGCGCAGCGTGGCCGCCGTGATGGGCGGCCGGGTGCCCGCCACCACGTGACCGCGGTCATCTCGAAGAATCCTGCCTATCCGCCCGCCGCCGCCGCTCATGCGTCCTCCCGCGCGTAGGCCTTCACGCCGTCCTGGTAGAGGTCGCCGCCGTGACAATCGTTCACGACGATGGCCGGAAAGCCCTCGACCTCCAGGCGCCGGATGGCTTCCGTGCCGAGGTCGTCGTATGCCACCACGTCCAGCTTCTTGACGAAGGCCGACAGCACCGCCCCCGCCCCGCCGATGGCGCCGAAGTACACGGCCTTGTACTGCTTGAGCGCGTCCTTCACCGCCTGCCCCCGATACCCCTTGCCGATCGTGCCCTTCAATCCCAGCTTCAGCAGCGACGGCGTGAACTTGTCCATCCGGCTCGCCGTCGTGGGCCCGATCGACCCCACCACATCGCCCGGCCGCGCCGGCGACGGCCCCGTGTAATAGATGATGGCGCC
>JBKKCN010000622.1:0-16865 GCA_046712525.1 Candidatus Rokuibacteriota bacterium | reverse complement strand
GGTTATGGACCGGGGGGCCCGGGGGGGGGTGCCGGGCGCGCCGCCGCTGCCGACGTAGTGGGTGCTGAGGTGGCGGACCTCGAGCAGGGGCGCGTCGCTCACAGCTGGCGGAGCTGGGGATCGAATTTGACGCGCAGCCAGTCCCCTAACAGATTCGCGGCGAGCACCATGAGCACGATGCACGTGCCGGGGAACACGGTGAGCCACCAGTAGCCCGCCATGAGCCCCTTCTTGCCGTCGGCCAGCATCAGGCCCCACGCCGGCTTCGGCGGCGGCACGCCCACGCCGAGGAACGACAGCGAGGCCTCGGTGACGATCACCACCCCCAGCATGAGGGTGGCGAGCACGATGGCGGAGTTCATCACGTTGGGCAGGATGTGCCGCCGCATGATGGTCCGCTTCGAGCAGCCCGCCACCACCGCCAGCCGCACGAAGTCGCGCTCCTTGAGCGAGAGCACCTCGCCCCGGATCACGCGCGCGTAGCGCGTCCAGTACACAAGGGCGAGGATGATGACGATGTTCATCACGCTCGGGCCCACGATGGCGGCGAGGAAGATCGCGAAGGTGAGCGCGGGCAGCGCCAGCCACGCGTCCGTGACGCGCATGATGACCTGGTCCACCCATCCCCCGAGGTACCCCGACAGGATGCCGAGGCCCGTGCCGACGACGCCCGCCACCATCACCGCCGTGAAGCCCACCACCATGGACACGCGCGCGCCGTGGATGAGCCGCGACAGCACGTCGCGGCCGATGTGGTCGGTGCCGAGCAGGTAGCGGTCGCTGCCCCCCGCCAGCCACGAGGGAGGCTTGAAACGCTCGGCGAGCGAGCCCACCTCCGGGTCATGGGGCGACACGACGTCCGCGAAGATCGCGAGCAGGGCGAGCAGGGTCAGGATCGCGACGGGAATGAGCGGAAAGCCCTCGGAGCGGCGGAAGGCGGTGAGTCGCCAGCCCGGGGTGATGACGGCGGCGCGGCTACCGTTCATAGCGAATCCTCGGATCGATGACGGCGTACAGGAGATCCACCACGAGATTCACCACCACGATCATGGCGCCCCCCAGCAGGACGGTAGCCTGCACGACGGGAAAATCACGGAAGGAGATGCCCTCGTAGAGCAGGCGGCCCACGCCGGGCCACGCGAACACGGTCTCCACCACCACCGCCACGTTCACCATCAGCACGAGGTTGATACCGGCCAGCGTGAGCACGGGGATGAGCGCGTTCTTGAAGGCGTGCTTGCCGATGACGAGCGCCTCCGGCAGCCCCTTGAGGCGCGCCAGCTTCACGTACTCCGAGCCCAGCACGTCCAGCATCGAGGAGCGCGTGAGCCGCATGTGCGCAGCCGCGAAGTACCAGCCGAGCGCGAAGGCGGGCATCACGATGTGCCACACGGTGCCGGAGCCCGAGGACGGCAGCCAGCCGAGGAACACGGAAAAGAACAGGATGAGCAGCAGGCCCACCCAGAAGGACGGCATCGAGAGCCCGAGGAGCGCGAAGATCTTGCCCCCGCTGTCCCACCACCCGTTCACGCGGACGGCGGCGATGATGCCGCTCGGGATGCCGATGAGCAGCGAGAAGCTCATGGCCGCCACCGCCAGCAGCAGCGAGTTCGGGAGGCGCGAGAGGTACAGCTCGAGGACGGGTGTGCGGTAGTAGAAGGAGCGGCCGAAGTCACCGCGCGCCAGCCCCGCCATGAAGTACCCGTACTGGACGATGAAGGGGCGGTCGAGGCCGAGCTCTTGCTTCAACGCCTCCACGTCGGCGCGGCTGGCGCCGGGCTCCACCAGCAGCACGGTGGGATCCCCCGTGACGCGCACGAAAACGAAGATGGTCAGGGAGAGCAGCAGCAGCGAGATGGCCGCGTAGCCGATTCGGCGCAGAACGAACCGCTTCATGTCTTCACCCTCATGCTCTATTTCTTCTTGAGCTTCAGGTCCTCGTACGGCGAGGAGTACGCGAAGCCGGCGATGGCGTTGAGCCCGTGCGCCTCCACTCGGGGCCCCACGCCGTTGAGGAACGCGGGCTCCATGATGGGCGCGAACATCACCCGGTCCGCGATGATCTGCTGGATCTTGTGCAGCACCTGCTGTCGCACGCGCGGGTTCACCTCGTTCGTCTGCTCGCTGAAGAGGCCGTCGATCTCCGGATAAGTCCCGTACACGTAGGCGCCGCCCGTGACGGCGTAGTTCTCGATGCGGGTGGCGGCGTTGCCGAAGGCGGCGCTGCCCGTGTAGAGCACGCCGCGCAGCTTCTTGTCCGCGTACTGGCTGTAGTAGGCGGCCCGCTCCATGATGCGCAGCCGCAGCCGGATGCCCACGGCGTTGATCGAGTTGACGGCGGGCTCGCCGAGCGCCACACCGTAGATGGTGTCGCCGGAGAGATCGCCCCCGTCGAAGCCGTTGGGATAGCCCGCCTCCGCGAGGAGCCGCTTGGCGCGCGCGGGATCGTACGGGATCGGCGGCGCCTCCCAGTAGTACTCCATCTTGTGCGGAATGATGCCGGAGCTGAGGCGCGCCAGCCCAAGGTACGCCGCCTCGTTGATGCCCTGGCGGTCGATGGCGAGGTTCGCGGCCTCACGCACGCGCTTGTCGTGCCACGGCGATTTCGGGTCCCACTGCTCGCTGAAGTTCAGCCACGCCGTGAACACGAGATAGGTGGGCTTCAGGATGAGCCCCGGCGTGCGCTTGATCTCCTCCGCGAGAGGCCCCGTGATGCTGTAGCCGATGTCCACTTCGCCGCGCTTGAGAGCAGCCAGCCGCGTCGATTCGTCGTGGATCACGCGCATGACGAGCGTCTTGACGGCAGGGCTCTTGCGCCAGTACTGCTCGAACGCCTCCAGCGTCAGCTCCACGCCAGGCCGAAAGGAGACGAATCGGTAGGGTCCCGCGCCCACCGGCGCCTTCTTGAATCCCTCGTCGCCCACCTTCTCCACGTACTTCTTGGGCACGATCCACGCCGCCCCGGTGGCGGGCGTGCCGTAGAAGGTCAGGAAATCGGGCCACGCCTGCTTGAGCACGAAGCGCACGCGGTGCGGATCGACGATGTCGACGCGCGCGACCTTCGCTTTCAGGATGGTGGCCGCGGCGCCCTTGTAGCGCTCGAAGGAGAACTTCACGTCGTCGGCGGTGAAGGGATCACCGTTGTGGAAGCGGACGTTCTTGCGCAGGACGAACTCGTACACGAGCCCGTCCTTGGAGGTCGTCCACGACTCCGCCAGGCTGGGCGCCATGCTCTGCCCGGGCATGGGCTTCACGAGGGCGTCGTGCAGCGCGTAATAGATCATGAAGGGCGTGATGATGCCCGGCGCTTCGGCGGGATCGAAGAAGGTGGGCGCCAGCGAGATGTGCACCGCCCACGTGAGCTGGCCCTCGGGGGCCGCGGGTGCCGCCACCGGGTACCCGAGCAGTGTCACCAGCACGGTGACGAGCACGAGAAATCGTACGCGTCGCATGGTCACCTCTTCACTCTCAAATCTTCGTAGGGCGTGGAATACGGCTGGTACTCGATGCGGCCGAGCCCGTGCTCTTCCACGCGGGCGCCCACGCCGTTGAGCAGCGCCAGCTCCCAGATGGGGACGAAGAGCGCTTTGTCGGACATGACGCGCTGGATCTGGTGGAGGATGGCGGTGCGCCGGGCGCGGTCCGGCTCGCGCGCCTGCTGCGCGAAGAGGTCGTCGATCTCCGGGTAGCTGCCAAAGACGAAGGTCCCGCGCGACACCACGTAGTTCTCGATGCGCGTGGCGGCGTTGCCGAAGGCTCCCGCGCCGCCCTGGAAGAGGTTCTTCACCTTCTTCTCGCGCCACTGGCTCAGCCACGCCGCCCGCTCCAGCGGACGCAGGCGCGTGCGGATACCCACGGCACCCAGGTACTGGATGACCGCCTCCGCGACGTTGGCGTAGGAGGCGTCCGCCGTGTACTCGCCCGCGTCGAAGCCCCCGGGATAGCCCGCCTCCGCGAGCAGCTTGCGGGCGCGATCAGGATCGAAGGGGATGGCCGGGGCCGGCCAGTAAAAGTCGTAGCCCGCGGGGATGATCGATGACGAGACCTTCGAGAAGCCCAATGTCTCCGCGTCGTTGATGGCCTTGCGATCGATGGCGAGCGCGGCCGCCTGCCGCACGCGCGCATCACGCCACGGCGATTTGGGATCCCACGGCTCCGCCGTGAAGTCCACCCAGAACGTCGCCGAGGTGAGTGCGGAGGCGAGCCTCAGGCCGGGCGTGCGCTTGACCTCTTCCGCCAGCGGTCCCCGCAGCGAGTACGCGATGTCGACCTCGCCGCGCTTGAGCATCGCCAACCGTGTGGCCTCGTCGGGCACCACACGCCACACGAGGCGCTTCACGGCCGGCGTCTTGCGCCAGTAGGCGTCGTGCGCCTCCAGCACCATCTCGAGGCCCGGGTTGAAGGACACGAACTTGTATGGGCCCGCGCCCACGGGCGCCTTCTTGAACCCTTCGTCGCCCACCTTCTCCACGTACTTTTTCGGCACGATCCACGAAGCCCCGGTGGCGGGGGTGCCGAAGAACGCCATGAAGTCCGGCCACGGCTCGCGCAGCCGGTAGCGCACGCGGTGCGCGTCCACGATGTCCACGGAGGCCACCCGCTCCTTGAGCAGCTTGGCGGCGGCGCCCCGGTAGCGCTCGAAGGAGAACTTCACGTCCTCGGCGGTCATGACGTCGCCGTTGTGGAACTTCACGTTGCGCCTCAGCACGAACTCGTACGTGAGCCCATCCTTGGAGGCGCTCCATGACTCCGCCAGCGAGGGCGTCATGACGTTGCCCGGCATGGGCTTCACGAGCGCGTCGTGCATCGCGTAGAAGGTCATCATCGACGTGATGATGCCGGGGTGCTCGCCGGGGTCGAACCAGGCAGGCGCGATGGAGATGTGCACCGCCCACGTGAGCGTGCCCTCGGGTACCGCGCCCGCCGGAGTGGCCGTCACCGCGGCGGCGAGCAGCGCCGCCACCACGACGAGGGCCCGGAACGAGCGGACGGACGGCGGCGCTGGCGTCATGCAACCTCCCACGACGAGAAAGTACCGGATTATCTCTGAATGGTCCGGGCTGTCAACATGCGGCGGCTGTCAACATGCGGCAGGCGATCTCTCAGCCAGGGAAATTGCTTTCACTGCATGTCGCGTGGGCGCCGGGAAACGATCAAAAAACGCGACGTCTGCGCGCGGTACGCCTTTTGCTCGTATAGGACGGCGAGAAGACGGAAGGCCAGGGAGCCGGCACCGACTGACGCCGGCCCCGGCGCTGCTCAGCCGACCGCTTCTCGACCGCGCTCACCCGCCCCTGTGAGCGCGGTTTTTATTTACGCCCTGCGAGCAGCTTGCGGAGGGCTTGCCGCTCCTTTTGCCGGGCGGCGCTCGGCTTCGGATAGGTGAGCTTGAAACTCTGCAGTGTCTCGAGGATGACCCGCGCCACGATGAGCCGGGCGGTCTTCTTGTCGTCGGCCGGCACCACGTACCAGGGCGCAGTGGCGGTTGTGGTCGCGCTCAGGCAGGCCTCGTAGGCCCGCATGTACTGCTTCCAGAGCTTGCGCTCATCGATGTCAGCCGCCGTGAGCTTCCAGCTCTTCTCAGGGTCGTCGGCTCGCTCCAGGAAGCGCTGCCGCTGCTCCTCTTCCGAGTGATGGAGGAAGAACTTCACGATGCGGGTGCCGTTGCGATGGAGATGGTTCTCCGACTCCACGATGGACTGGTAGCGCCCCTGCCAGACGGACTGCCGCTCGGTGACCGGCAGGCGCTGGGCATCGAGGAGCTTCGGATGCACACGGACGATGAGCACGTCCTCGTAATAGGAGCGATTGAAGATGCCGATGCGCCCGCGCTCGGGCAGGCGGCGCGTCGTGCGCCACAGAAAATCGTGGTTGAGCTCCTCGGCGCTGGGCTGCTTGAAGCTGTGCACGTCACAGCCCTGGGGATCGACGCCGGACATGACGTGCCGGATGACACCGTCCTTGCCGGCGGCGTCCATGCCCTGGAAGACGAGCAGGACGGCGTAGCGACCGGACACGTAGAGGAGCCGCTGCTGTTCATCGAGGGCGTCGATGTCGTGGGCGAGCTGCTTCTTGTATTGCTTCTTCGATTCGTACGGGGGCGTGACGCGGGTGGGCCACCGGGTGAGGTCGACCTTGTCGCCGGCGGGAACGCGGAAGTCTTTGGTCTTTATTTGTCGCCCGCGAGCGCGCGGCTGAAGCCGATGAGGTCGTCGAGCTTGGCGCGCGCGGCGTGCGTGTCGATGGAGTGGGCGGCGAGGGCGACGCCGTCTTTGAGGTCGCGTCCCTTGCCGCCCGCCACGAGCGCCGCCGCCGCGTTCATGAGCACGATGTCACGGCGCGGCCCCGGCTCGCCGTCGAGGATGCCGCGGATGATGTGCGCGTTCTGCTCGCGGTCGCCCCCTCGAAGATCCTCGATGGACGCGCGCGGAATGCCGAAGTCCTCCGGCCGCACCGTGAAGGTCTTCACCATCCCCTCGCGCACCTCGGACACGCGGCTCTCGCCCGTGTTGGAGATCTCGTCCAGGCTGTCGGCGCCGTGCACGACGAAGGCGCGCACGGTGCCCAGCTCGGCGAGCACGCGCGCGAGCGGCTCCGTGAGCGGGGCCGCGTAGACGCCGATCACCTGCGCATTGGCGGAGGCAGGGTTGGTGAGGGGGCCCAGCATGTTGAAGACGGTGCGGATGCCCATCTCCCGCCGCGCCGGCATCACGTGCTTCATGGCGGTGTGCAGCAGCGGCGCGTACAGAAAGCCGATGCCGACTTCGTCCACGCACCGGCCCACTTGCGGCGGCGTGAGCTCGAGGCTGATGCCGAGCGTCTCCACCACGTCCGCGGAGCCGCACATCGAGGACACCGAGCGGTTGCCGTGCTTGGCCACGCGCAGCCCCGCGCCCGCCACCACGAAGGCAGTGGCGGTGGAGACGTTGAAGGTGCCGGTGGCGTCGCCGCCGGTGCCGCAGGTGTCGATGAGCATCTCGCGGTCGGTGCCGGTGAGGGCCGCCACCTCCTCACCGTGCGTGCGGATCTTCGCCGCCTTCTGGCGCATGACCTGCGCGAAGCCGATGAGCTCCTCCACCGTCTCGCCCTTCATGCGCAGGGCGGTGAGAAAGGCGGCGATCTGGGCGCTGGTGGCGCCACCGGACATGATGGCTTCCATGGCGGCGGCGGCTTCGATGCGCGTGAGATCCCGCCGGTCCACCAGCGTGCGCACCGCTTCCGTGATGATCGGGCTCGTCATAGGCCTCGATCTTAGGTAAGGTGTACGCGCGTAGCAAGCCCCGGTCCAAGTCCAAGGAGGTCCACATGCGCGGCGTCGTCTTCCTCGGCAATCGCAAGCTCGAGATCCGTGACTTCCCCGATCCCACGCCCGGCCCCGGCGACGTCGTCCTCGCCATCAAGGCCTCGGGCATGTGCGGTAGTGATCTGCACCCCTATCGCGCTGCCGGCAACGCCGCCGCCGCCCTCGGCCTCGGCACCGCGGGCCCTGTGATCGCCGGCCACGAGCCGTGCGGTGTGGTGGCCGCCGTCGGCACCGGCGTCGATCCCTCGCTCGTCGGCCAGCGTGTGATGAATCACCATTACAAGGGATGCGGCCGCTGCAAGCACTGCCGCCTCGGCTGGTCGCAGCTCTGCCGTCACGGCATCACCGTGTACGGCATGACGGGCCACGGCGGCCACGCCGCCTACATGGTGGCGCCCGCGTCCACCTGCGTGCCGATGCCCGACGAGATCTCGTTCGAAGAAGGGGCGTCCATCTCGTGCGGGACCGGCACCGCCTACGGCGCCCTCAAGCGCATCGACGTCTCCGGCCGCGACACGCTCGCGGTCTTCGGGCAGGGCCCCGTCGGCCTCAGCGCCACCATGCTGGGCCGCGCCATGGGCGCGCGCGTCATCGCCATCGACGTCGTGCCCGAGCGCCTCACGCTCGCCCGCGAGCTCGGCGCCGAGGCCGTGATCAACCCCAAAGACACGGACGCGGTGAAAGCCATCCACGATCTCACCCACGGCGAGGGCGCGGAGACGACGATGGACTGCTCCGGCACCTCCGACGGCCGCCTCGGCGCCCTGCAGTCCGCCGGCACCTGGGGCCGCGTCGCCTTCGTCGGCGAGGGCGGGCAGACGACCATCGACGTGAGCAAGCACATGCTCCGCCGTCAGCTCACCGTGCACGCGTCGTGGACGTTCTCTGCGGTAGGCCAGGAGGAGTGCGCGCGCTTCATCGCGGACCGCAAGATTCCGCTCAAGAAATTGCTTACCCATCGCTTCGAGGTCGAGCAGGCGGAGGCGGCGTATCGGCTCTTCGATACGCAGACCACGGGCAAAGGCGTGTTCCTCTTTTAGCTGGGAGAGCATCTGAAATCGAGGAGCGCCACGGCTTTGCCGGGGCGCTGCCGAGCGCGGGGGGCTTGGGGGGCCCTTCGAGGCCCCCCATCCAAGGAGGCTCCATGCGACTGACGAAGAAGGTGGCGAAGTTGATCGGCGCCGAGCGCGTGTGCCGCGTGGCGACGGCGGGACGCGATGGGCGGCCGCACGTCGTGCCTGTGTGCGCCGCCGTCGCCGGCCAGAAGATTTATTTCGGCTCCGGCAAGGATGCCGGCAAGGTGACCAATCTGCGGGAGAACCCTCGCATCGCGCTCACGGTGGATATCTACTCGGAGGATTGGTCGCACATCATGGGTGTGATGGTGCAGGGTACGGCGCGGCTCATCGCGCGCGGTCGGGAGTTCCAGCGGGCCCGGGCGCGCCTCTACGAGAAGTATCCGCAGTATTCGAAGGAGGCGGCACTGGCCGCCTCCGACTCCGTGATCGTCGAGATCACCCCGACGAAGGTCGTCACCTGGGGCCTCGACTGATGTCGGCTCGGAGCGCCGTTACACCCTGGCCTTCGCCGCCACCTGCGTCTGACACGGCGCGCACCGACCCTCGCGACAACGACGGCACAGCATCCGGCGGTCGCAGCCACAGATCGTGCACTTCATGGCGTTTGTCCCCCTGGGTTTAGGTCAACACCTTTGAGTTCAAGAGTCGTGCCGAAGCCGATACGCGAAAATGTGCGCTATCGGGCGGCTATGAGGTGGCGAGTGCGCACGGCGCAGGCACCGTGACACGTAACCGGGCAGGTTGACGCCTCCGCGGATGACGCAGCGAGTCTCGACGGCCGTGCTCCCGCTCCTGCCCACCACGGTGGTTGGCAGCTACCCGCAGCCGGATTGGCTCATCGACCGCGACGTGCTGCTCGCGGGCGGGGTGCCCAGGGTTGGCCTACCTTCGCTGTGGCGGCCGCCCGCGGCGCTGCTGGAGCAGGCGCAGGACGACGCCGTGCGGTTGTGCGTGCGTGATCTCGAGCGCGCAGGCATCGACCTCGTCAGCGACGGCGAGATGCGCCGCGAGTCCTATTTCAACTGGCTCGCGCCCGCGCTCGGTGGCATCGACCTGACGCGGCCGGGTACGGCGATCAGCCGTACCGGCAAGCCCACACCCGTGCCGCGCGTGGTGGGGCCCATCAGCCGCCCGCGCTCGGTACTCACGCGCCCCACGACCTTCCTGAAGGCCGAGACCGATCGGCCTATCAAGGTAACGGTTCCGGGACCCTTCACCTTGAGCTCGCTCGTCGAGAACGAGCACTACCCCGACACGCCGAGCCTCGCCATGGCCTTCGCGGCGGTGGTGAACGAGGAGCTCCGCGATCTCGCGGCGGCGGGCGCCGACGTCCTGCAACTCGACGAGCCATACCTGCAGGCGTGGCCGGATCGCGCCCGCGAATACGGCGTGCCCGCCATCGATCGCGCGCTGGAAGGCGTGCGCGTACCGACCGTCATCCACCTCTGCTTCGGCTACGCGCACACCGTTCGCGACAAGCCGAGCGGCTATTCGTTTCTGCCCGAGCTCGATCGTTGCCGTGCCACGCACGTCTCGATCGAGGCCGCCCAGCCGCGTCTCGACTGTGCGGTGCTGCGCGCGCTTCCGTCGAAGACGATCGTGCTGGGTGTCCTCGACCTCGGCGATACGACCGTGGAGACCGCCGACGTCGTCGCGGATCGCGTGCGGACGGCACTCGCGCACGTGCCCGCGGAGCGGCTGGTGCTCGCGCCCGACTGCGGCATGAAGTATCTGCCGCGCGAGCGGGCGTTCGGCAAGCTGAAGGCGCTGACCGCTGGCGCAAGCATCGTGCGCGGGGAGATCGGCGGAAGGTAGGCCGCGCTAGAGCCCGGGAAGGCCGCCTGTCCATGGCGGCAGCGGCGGGTGACGGCTCACGAGCCGGCCGCCTTGATACACGGCGACCGCGCGATACGGCGTGTCGAAGGAGCTGTTGTCGAAGAGGAAGACCTCGTCCGCGATCGGGATCGCCGCACGCATGTTGGCCAGCGTACGCGGGAAGCGCGCCCGCAGCTTGACGTCCGGAACGTCGTGACCGCCGTGCCGAGCCCGCTGGCGCACGCGCGCGATCGACAGCGCCGCACTGTCCAGGCAGATGAAGATGAGAAAGACCGCGAAGCCCCGCTCGCGCGCCGTGGCGAGCAGAGTGAGCTTGGCGCCTTTCGGGTCGGAAAAGACCGTCTCCGTGCAGAAGGACACGCCCGCTTCCACCAGCGCCGCCCGCAGTCGTTCCGCCTCTGCGAAGGCGCGCCGGTCGATCGTGTCGTCAGATGCCTTCGGAGTGCGCGCGCGCAGCATCCGCGCGATGGCGTCGGCGTTGACGTAGGGCAGCCCCAGACGCTCGAGGTACTCGGCGAAGAACGTGCTCTTTCCCGAGCCGTTCGGCCCTGCCACGAAGACGAGGACAGGCTGCTCCGGCAGGCGCGCCTGCAGCCGCGCCAGCGGATCGGGACTCACGTCCGCTTGCGCGCGGGCCTCCTTCGGGCGGCGACGACCCGCGGCGCGGCGGCGGGCGCCGGTGACGGCACGCCGCTCGCCTGCACCGCGACCGCCCCCGGACGAGCGGGATCGCTCACGTAGAGTGGCCCGCCCGCGGCGCGGATGCGCGCCTTCACGCTCTCACGGTCGGGGTCGCCGACAAGACGCTCGAGCAGGCCGTGCACGGCTTCCCGCGGCACGAAGGCGGGCATCGGCAGCTCGTTCCCGAGCCGCTTGAGGGCGAGGACGTCGCGATAGGCCGCCATCACCTCCACCGCGCGCCCGAGCGTCGCCCAATGCTCGATCTGCGCGGTGGCGGACCGGTGCGTATTCCCCGCTTCTTTCTTCGCAAGCGCCAGCAGCCTGTCGGAGACCTTTACCGGAGCCGCCATGTGGGGGGCCCTCCCGTCAGGTAGCAGTTTACTACCACGATAGTAGTAGATGGCTACCATGGTTGCCAGGGGCCGGGGGCGTAGGACGATCGGATCGCTTGCGCTGCGGTACGGTGAAGGGGCGTGCTCAGCGGGACGGGGTCGGACCGCCCACCACGATCATGGTCGGCGCCACGCCGGCAAGCTTCAGGTGAAGGCGCCACGGCGGCGGCCCTGCCTGGTCCAGTGCGAAGGTGGCCCAGGTATTCCCCTCGATGCGGCTGGCGCCCTCACCGACGGGAATGCCCACACTCACGCCGGTGCCGATGCCGATACCGCCCCGGTAGCCGCCGCTGCCGACGCCGACGCCGATGGTGGGCGGCGGACCGGTCACGACGGGGGCGTTCTCGATGGACTGGGCGCGCAACGCGGTGCCATCCGGCTTGTGGATCCAGACGTCTTCGACTCGGCGGCGGTCGGTGTCGATCTCGATGCGTAGGCGGTCGGCGAGGATCTGGTAGCCCGCGGAGACGCGCGCACCGTCGGGCTGCTTGTCGGGCGTGTACGGGAGCGTGGCGTGTGCGCAGCCGGCGAGCAGCGCGAGGGCGGCCACCATCAGCAGCCGAATCACTGGAAGATCTTCTTGAGGCTGTCGTTGATGCTGTTGAGGGTACCGGCGCTGACTCCTGAGGCGACCGGGCGCGGCGCGAGCCGGAAGCGCACTTCCGAGGTCTGGCCCGCCATCACGTACACCTGGCGCGTCTCGGTCCCGAAGCGGGGATGCATGACGCGGAAGCGGTAGTGGCCTTCCTTCAGCGTCTGCGTCACCCGCCCTTCTTCCTTGGGGGTGAGGGTGGTGACGATCGCGTTCTCCATGGTGAGCACCTCGATGGTCGCGCCCGGCAGCGGCTTCTCGGAGCGCTGCTCCTGCACCACCGCCACCACCGCGCCCTTCGAGGGCAGGACATGCTGCGTTGCGTAAACGTACGAGAAAACGAAGCCACCGATCGAGATGAGCGCGGCGAGGAGGCCGGCCAGTTGCTGGACCTTGGACAGGGACGCGTGAGGCTTGACCGCCTTCAGCGCCTTCTTGACCCGACTCTCGCGTAGTTCGTCTTCGTTCACCGCCTAACGAGATTATCAGAATCGGCCCTTACGCCCAACGACGTTAGAGCCCCAAATAGGCCTGCTTGATGTGGCCGCTGCCCTGCAAATCGGCGCGGGTGCCGTCGAGGACGATGCGGCCATTTTCGATCACGTAACCGCGGTGGCAGAGCTGCAGCGCCCGCGGTACGTTCTGCTCCACGAGCAGGATGGTCGTGCCCTGTCCGTTGATCTGCGCCAGGTTCTCGAAGATGAGCTTCACCATCACCGGAGACAGGCCGAGGCTCGGCTCGTCGAGCAGGAGCAGGCGGGGGCGCGCCATGAGCCCGCGCCCGATGGCGCACATCTGCTGCTCGCCGCCCGACAGCGTGCCCGCCAGCTGGCGCTCGCGCTCCCTCAGGCGCGGAAAGAGCGCGAAGACCCCCTCCAGGGCGGCGGCGCGGCCACCCCGCACGGTGGCGCCGAGCTCCAGGTTCTCGCGCACGCTCATCGTCGGGAAGAGCTGGCGGCCCTCCGGCACGTGCGCGATACCGCGGCGCACGATGTCCGAGGACCGCCGGCCGCCGATGCGCTCCCCTTCGAATTCGATGGTGCCTCGCCGTAGCGGCAGGAGGCCCGAGATGGCGCGCAGCGTGGTGGTCTTGCCCGCCCCGTTGCCCCCGATGAGCGAGACCACCTCGCCCGGGCGCACCTCGAGCGACACGCCGTGGACGGCGACGAGGTCGTGATAGCCCACCTCGAGGCCGTCAAGCCGGAGGAGCGTGGACATATTCCTCGCCGAGGTAGGCCTCGATGACCTTCGGATGATTCGCGATGTGGGCGGGCGGCCCTTCCGCGATCTTCTCGCCGAAGCTGAGGACCACGATGCGATGCGACAGGCTCATCACCGCGCGCATGTTGTGCTCGGTCAGCAAGATCGACACGCCGGAGCGATGGATGGAGTCGATGAGCTGCACGATGGTCGCGATCTCGGTGGGGTTCAGGCCCGCCATCACCTCGTCGAGCAGGAGCAGCGTGGGCTCCGTGGCCAGCGCGCGCGCCAGCTCGAGGCGCTTGCGCTCCGCGAGCGTGAGCCCCGCGGCACGGGTGTCCGCACGCGCCGCCAGCCCCACGCGCTCGACGACGGCGTGGGCGCGGCGCCTCGCATCGGTGGCGTCGGGGTGACGAGCGAGCGCGCCCACGGTGACGTTCTCGAGCACGGTCATGCGGGGAAACGGGCGCACGATCTGAAAGGTGCGCGCGAGCCCGAGCTGGCAGACGGCGGACGGCTTGCGCCCCCGCACGGACACGCCGCGGAAGCGCACATCTCCTCCGTCCGGCTGCAGAAAGCCCGAGAGCAGGTTGAAGGCAGTGGTCTTCCCCGCCCCGTTGGGCCCGATGAGCCCGAGGATCTCGCCCTCGGCCACCGTGAAGCTGAGGTCGTTGACGGCCTGCACGCCTCCGAAGCGCTTGGAGAGACCGGCCGCTTCCAGCAGCACGCTCACGCGCGTTCCGCGGGCCGCCGCGCCCAGGCGCGCTGAAGGCGGGGATAGGCGCCCTCGGGCAGAAAGAGCACGACCGCGATGAGGAGCGCGCCGTAGACGATCAGGTGCGCGCCCGTCCAGCCCCCCTGGGCGAAGTAGTGGCGGGCGAGCTCCGCGAGCGGGCTCAAGATGAAGGAGCCGAGGATCGGCCCCAGCACGGTGCCCGCGCCACCCACGATGGGCCGGATGATGATCTCCACCGACAGCGGCACCCCGAAGACGGTGTTGGGGTTCAGCGAGAACAGGTAAAACGCGTAGAAGGTGCCGCCCACGCCCGTGAGGAAGGACGAGAGCACCATCGCCAGCATCTTGTACTTGAAGGTATTGACGCCGAGCGCCTCGCACGCGCTCTCGTCCTCCCGGATGGCGGCCAGGTATACCCCGAAGCGCCGCCCCTGCAGCCAGGCCACGAGCCCCGTGGCGACGAGCATGAACGCGAGCGCGATGTAGTAGTACGCTCGATTATCCTGGAATTGAAACTGTCGCGGGTTGCCGGTGAACGAGATGTAATAACCGATGGCGCCACCCAGAGCATCGACGTTCGCCACGATAATGCGGCAGATCTCGGCAAAGGCGACCGTCAGAAGCACGAAGTAAAAGCCTCGTAATCCAAAGCGGAAGCCCAGGAAACCCACGATCGACCCCAGCACCGCTGCCAGCGCTCCCCCCACGAACATACCGATCCAGGGCGTCACGCCCGCTTCCACCGAGAGCATGGCCGCCGTGTAGGCGCCGATGCCGAGGTACGCCGCGTGGCCGGCGGAGAGCTGGCCCGCGTAGCCGCCCACGATGTTCCACGCCTGGCCGAGGAAGCCGTAGAAGAAGATGAGCGTGAAGATCGTGATGGCGTAGGAGCCGAAGAGCGCGGGAAAGAGCGGCAGCGCGACGAGCACGATGATCGCCGCCGCCACCGCGGCCACTCTCACGAGACGCGCTTTCCGAAGAGCCCCGCGGGCCGGAAGAGCAGGATGACGACGAGCAGGGAGAAGCTCACCAGCTCCTTCAGCGACGGCTTGAGGAAGACGGCGCCCAACGATTCCGCCACCGAGACGAGAAGGCCGCCCACGAAGGCGCCCACGAGACTGCCCATGCCGCCGATGATCACGATGTTGAAGGAGGTCACGGACAGCTGCAGACCGGTCGAGGGCTGGAAGGGCAGCAGCGGCGACACGAGCGCCCCCGCCGCCCCCACACAGGCGGCGCCGATACCGAACGCGACCGCGTACACGCGGCGCACGTCAGTACCGATGACGAGGGCGCCGTACGTGTTGTCGGCGGCGGCACGCATCGTGCGGCCGAGGTCGGTGCGGAAGAGGAAGAGCGAGAGCAGCAGCGTGAGCACCACGGCCACGCCGAAGGTGATGAGGCGCCCCACGTCCACGAAGACGGGGCCGAGCCACAGGGCGGATTGCGTGAGGGCGGAGCGGACACGCAGCGGCTCGGGACCGAAGGCCACGAGGGCGGCGTTCTCCAGCACGAGGGCCACCCCCAGCATCAGCAGAATCTGCATCTCGTGGGGCGCATCGATGATGCGGTGCACGAGGCCGCGCTGTATGAGCAGGCCGACCACGAAGAGCACCGCCGCGCACACGACGAAGCCGAGATAGGGATCGACGCCGGCGCGGGAGGCGAGCATCCACGCCAGGTACATGCCCCACACCATCATGTCGCCGTGGGCGAAGTTCACCACGCGCATGACGCCGAAGACGAGGGTGAGGCCTACCGCCATCAGGCTGTAGACCCCACCGAAGAGGACGCCGTTCAGCAGCGACTGCAGAACGAGGGTGGCGTCGATCGCGGCCTCTTATGCCTTGGGGCGCGGGAAGACGAACTTCGCCTGCGCGTGCTCCTTGGGCCATACCACCTGCGGCTTCTGGCCGAGGATCTGGATCATGGCGGGGGCCGCGTTCGGATTGTCGCCGAGCTCGTTGAACATGACCGGCCCCGTGGACACCATCAGGTTGTCCTTGAAGCTCGTCGCCTTGATTGCCTCCACCACGGCGTCGGCGTCCGTCGTCTTGGCGCGCTCGAAGACGTCGGCAAGGACGTAGATGGCGTCGTAGGAGTACCCGGAGTTGGTGTCGAGCGTCTTGCCGTTGGACCGCTTGAGGTATTCCTCCGCCAGCTTCTGCGCGCGCGGGTTCTTGAAGTTCGGCCACGGCACGCTCGTCAGCACGTACTCGAGGTGGTCGCGCAGGGCGGCGATCTGCCCCGCCTCGTAGAGGCCGGGGCTGCCGGGGCCCACGATGCCCATCATCTCGATGCGCTGCTTGGCGATCTCCGGCAGCAACAGCTGCGCGCTCGCCGGCCGCGTAATCGGTGCGATGACGTCGGGCTTGGCGGCCTTCGCGCGCGACACTTCGGTGGCCAGGTCGGACGGCGGCTCCGGCCACGGAATGGTTTCTACGATCTCCCAGCCCGGGTTCGCCGCCTTGTGCGCGGCCGTGAAGCCGCGCGCCTGGTTGGTCCCGAAGAGGTCGTTGGCGTGCATGAGCACCATGCGCTTGGGCGACACGCCCGCTTCCTTGAAGAGCCCCTGCATGTACTGCACCGCGCGCACGCCGAAGAGCGTGCCCGTCGGGAAGTTGCGGTAGACGTACTGGACCTTCTGTTGCCCCTCCCGGACGGCCTTCGCCACGTTGGCGGTGATGGGATCGGCGGCGGAGATGTCGATGAAGAAGGGGATGCGCCGCTGCTGGGCCACGGGCACGATGGCGGCGCTGTCGCTGGAATTGAAGGTGCCCACGAGGACGTGGGCGCCCGCGTTCACGAGGCGCTCCGCCTCCGCGCGCGCCACGTCGGCCTTGGTCTGCGTGTCGCCCAGGATGACCTCGAACTTCGCGCCGCCCATCGACTTGATGCCACCCGCCGCGTTGATCTGGTCCACCGCGATCTGCGCCGCCAGGCGGCACGCCTGCCCCGGTTCCGCAAGCGGCCCCGTCACGCAGTGCACGATGCCGAGCTTGATCGTCTTCGGCTGCGCGCGCAGCGAGAGGGGAAAACCGGCCAC
>JBKKCN010000621.1:0-2894 GCA_046712525.1 Candidatus Rokuibacteriota bacterium | reverse complement strand
GCGTCGAGGAGCCTTCCCATGGCAGCGCGGCCCAAGATCACGGTGGTGGGCGCCGGCAACGTCGGCGCCAGCGTCGCCCAGTACACGGTGGAGAAGGAGCTCGGCGACGTCGTGCTGGTCGACGTCGTCGAGGGCATCCCGCAGGGCAAGGCGCTCGACCTGGCCCAGGCCGGGCCCGTCCACGGCTATGACGCAAGCCTCATCGGCAGCAATGTCTACGACGAGACGGGCGACTCCGACATTGTCGTCATCACCGCCGGGCTCGCGCGCAAGCCGGGCATGACGCGCGACGATCTCCTGTTCAAGAATGCGGAGATCGTCGGCTCGGTGGTCGAGCAGGTGGTGGCGCGGTCGAAGAACGCCATCCTCATCCTCGTCACCAATCCCCTCGACGCCATGGTGCAGTTGGCGTGGAAGAAGTCGGGCTTTCCCTCCCAGCGCGTCATCGGCATGGCGGGGGTGCTCGACTCCGCGCGCTTCCGGACTTTCATCGCGCGCGAGCTGAACGTGTCGGTGGAGAACGTGACCGCCTTCGTGCTGGGCGGCCACGGGGACACGTTGGTGCCGCTGCCGCGCTACTCGACGGTGGCGGGGATTCCCATCACGGAGCTGCTCTCGAAGGAGAAGGTGGACGCCCTCGTGCAGCGGACCGCCAACGGGGGCGCCGAGATCGTCGGCTTGCTGAAGACGGGCAGCGCCTACTATGCTCCCGCCGCCTCCGCGGTGGAGATGGTGGAAGCGATCCTCAAGGACAAGAAGAAGATCCTGCCCTGCGCCGCGTACCTGGATGGTCAGTACGGCGTCAAGGGCCTCTACGTGGGCGTGCCCGTCAAGCTCGGGCGCAAAGGCGTGGAGCAGATCATCGAAATCAAGCTCCTGCCCGACGAGCAGGCGGCCTTCGACAAGTCCGCGGCCGCCGTGCGCGAGCTCGTCGACAAGCTGAAGCTTTAATCGGGAGGACAGCCATGGTGAAGCCGATCCCGGATGGATATCACGCGGTCACGCCCTGCCTCACGGTCAAGGGCGGAGCGCAGGCGATCGAGTTCTACAAGAAAGCGTTCGGTGCCACCGAGCACTTTCGCATGCCCGGCCCCGACGGCAAGAGCCTGATGCACGCCGAGCTCAAGATCGGCGATTCCATCGTGATGCTCTCCGACGAGCAGCCGGGTATGGGATGCAAGGCGCCCACCTCCGTGGGCGCCTGCACGGGCTACCTGTTCCTCTACGTCAAGGACGTCGACGCCGCCTTCAAGAAGGCGGTGGAGGCGGGTGCCAAGGTGGTAACGCCGCCCGCGGACATGTTCTGGGGCGACCGCTTCGGGCAGGTGGACGACCCCTTCGGCCACCGCTGGGGTCTCGGCACGCACAAGGAAGACGTGGCGCCCGAAGAGATCGCCAGGCGCCAGCAGCAGTTCTTCGCGTCCACGTCCGCGAAGAAGTAACCCGTCCCCATGCGCGACATTCACGTCAGCTCCATCACGGATGCAGTGAAGAAGCTCTGCATGGAAGCGAACTGGAACCTGGAGCCGGACATGCTGCGCGCCTTCGACCGGGCGCTCACCACCGAGCGCTCCCCCGCCGGCAAGCAGGTGCTGCAGATCCTCAAAGACAACGCGGAGAAGGCGCGCACCAAGCGCATTCCGTACTGCCAGGACACCGGCTTCGTCGTGTGCTTCGTCGAGCTCGGCCAGGACGTACACGTGACGGGGGGTGGGCTCTACGACGCCATCAACGAGGGCGTGCGGCAGGGCTACAAGGAAGGCTACCTGCGCGCCTCCATCGTGAAGTCGCCCTTCGACCGGGTGAACACGGGCGACAACACCCCCGCCGTCATCCACGTGGACGTGGTGCCCGGCGCTGAGCTCCGGATCATGATCATGGCGAAGGGGGGCGGCTGCGAGAACCGCTCGAAGTACAAGATGCTGACGCCGGCGGAAGGCATCCAGGGCGTCAGGGAGTTCATCATCGAGTGCGTGAAGACGGCGGGCCCCGACGCCTGCCCGCCCCTCATCCTGGGCGTGGGCATCGGGGGCACCTTCGAGAAGGCGGCCATCAACTCCAAGAAAGCGCTCTTCCGCGAGCTGGGCTCGCCGAACGCCGATCCTGCCATCGACGCCCTCGAGAAAGAGCTGCTGGATCGGGCGAACCGGCTGGGGATCGGCCCGCAGGGCTACGGCGGCGACACGACGTCCTTCGGCATTCACATCGTGACCTTCGCCTGCCACATCACCTCGCTGCCGGTGGCGGTCACCATCGAGTGCCACGCGCACCGGCACAAAGAAGTCGCGCTGTGAGCGTCAGCACCGGCGCCGACTTCATCAAGGATATCCGCACGCCGCTGAGCGATGCGGACATCGAGTCGCTGAAGTCCGGTGACCGCGTGCGGATCACGGGCGTCATCTACACGGCGCGGGACGCGGCGCACGGGCGATTGATGCCGCTCATGGAGAAGGGTGAGAAGCTTCCCATCGACGTGAAGGGCGCCATCATCTATTACACGGGGCCGTCGCCGGCGCGGCCGGGCGATGTGGTGGGGTCGATCGGGCCCACGACGGCGAGCCGGATGGACAAGTTCACGCCGCTGCTGCTGAGGCTCGGGTTGAAGGGGACGATCGGGAAGGGATATCGGGGACAGGCGGTGAAGGACGCGCTCAAGCAGTACAAGGGCGTGTACTTCGGCGCTATTGGAGGGGCGGGGGCCGTGCTGTCGGCGTTCGTGAAGAAGCTCGACGTGGTCGCATACGAAGACCTCGGCACGGAGGCCATCCGGCGCCTGGAGGTCGAGGGTTTTCCGGCCATCGTCGTGAACGACTGTCACGGCGGCGACCTCTACGAGGACGGCGTGAAGGCCTACGCGCGGGAGGACGCATGAGCGGCGGCGGGCGGGTGGGCAG
>JBKKCN010000620.1:0-8587 GCA_046712525.1 Candidatus Rokuibacteriota bacterium | reverse complement strand
GCGCCAGCACGGAGATGAGGTTGCCCATGGTGCCGGAGGCGACGAAGAGCCCGGCCGCCTGGCCCACGCGCGCGGCGGCGAGCGCCTCCAGGCGCTTGACGGTGGGATCCTCTTCCCACACGTCGTCACCCACCTCCGCGCGCGCCATGGCCTCGCGCATCTCGGGTGTGGGCAGCGTGAGCGTGTCCGAGCGGAGATCGACGACGTCGTGCATTCTCAGATCCTTCCTCCGGTCCTTCTCACCACTCGTCTCGCACTATCGCTGGGCCCGCAGCCGCTGCACGGCACGCCGGCCCCACTCCGTGAAGCCATACTCCGACGCAAGCTGGCGCAGGAGCTCGGTGCCCTCCTGGGCGCGGCCCTCGCTGAAGTTCACGTCGGCGAGCACGTATAGCGTCTCCGGAATGACGAGCGTGCGCGGGTACTCCTTCAGCACGAGCTCCAGGCGCTGGCGCGCCGCGCTGCGATTGCCCTGGTTGAAGTAGTAGGTGGCCACCCACACTTCCTTCTGGGCGAGGCGTCCGCGGCACACGTCGATCTTCGCGAGTCCCTCCGTCGCATAGCGGCTCTCGGGATAGTCCTTCACGAGCTTCTTGAACTGCTCGAGGGCCTTGAGGGTCAGGCCCTGGTCCTGCTCGACGGGCTTCATCTGGTCGTAGTAGCTCATCGCGTAGCGGTACTGAACGAGGTCGGCGATCTGGTGGCGCGGGTAGAAGGCCAGGAACGTCTCGAACTCCTTGGCGGCCTTGTCGAACTCCGCCTCGCGGTAGTAGGCCTCGCCCACCAGGAAGCGGGCGCGCGGCACCAGCGACGAGTTCGGATGACGCTCCACGATCTTCTTGAAGTCCTCGCGTGCCTCGAGGTACGTGCGCTGCTCCAGCTTGCGCTCGCCGAGTGCGTACAGCTCTTCGGGAGGCAAGATAGGTGTGGGCGCCGCCCGCAACCATGCGCAGCCGGCGGTGGAGAGGAGGACAAGCGCGAGGACAAATCGCATCATCGCTGAGAGGGTATAGCACATTTTGGCGCGCCCTTTCGCTGAGAAATCCTTTGACTTCCGGGGCCCTGCCCGGTATTACGTGAAGCCACTTCCGCCCCTCAACGAGGAGGTATCCGCGCCATGGCATTCCCGAGGATGATTCGCGTCCGGCAGACGTTTCCGCGACCGCGCGTGGCCGACATCCCCGCCGCGGTGGCCCGGACGCTCGGCGATGCCGCGCTGCGCATCAAGCGGGGCGACACGGTGGCGGTGGGGGCGGGCAGCCGTGGCATCGCGAACATCGACGTCATCGTGGGCGCCACGGTGGCGTGGCTGCGGAACCTGGGCGCGCGGCCCTTCGTTTTCCCCGCGATGGGAAGCCACGGCGGCGGCACCGCGGACGGCCAGCTCTCGGTCCTCGAGCACTACGGCATCACCGAGGCCACCATGGGTTGCCCCATCCGCGCCACCATGGACGTCGTGCAGGTGGGGGAGGCGCTCGGCCTTCCCGTGTGGTGCGACCGCCTGGCGGCGGAAGCGGACTGGATCGGCCTCGTCAACCGCGTGAAACTGCACACGGACTTCAAGGGCTCCATCGAGTCAGGGCTCTTCAAGATGATGACCATCGGCCTCGGCAAGCACAAAGGGGCCATCCAGTACCATCGCGCGAACATCCACCACGGCTACGAGACGGTCATCACGTCGGTGGGCCGCGAGATGCTGAAGAAAGCGCGCATCGGCTTCGGCGTGGGCATCGTGGAGAACGGGTACGACGAGACGGGTCAGATCGAGGCATTCAACGCGGAAAATCTTGAAGCGGGAGAGAGAAGGCTTCTGAAAGATGCGCGGGAGTGGATGGCGCGCCTGCCCTTCTCTCCCATCGATGTCCTCATCGTCGAGGAGATCGGCAAGAACATCTCAGGGGCGGGTATGGACACGAACGTCATCGGACGGCCCTCCAACCCGCACGAGCCCTTTCCGTCCGATCCGAAAATTCTGTGGATCGCCGCCCTCGACCTCACGGAGGAGAGCTACGGCAACGCGACCGGCATCGGCAACGCCGACTTCACCACGCGGCGGCTCGTGGACAAGATCGACATGAAGCCCACGCTCATCAACTGCATCACCGCGTGCGCGCCCAACGGCGCCAAGGTGCCCGCCACCTACGACACGGACCGGGACGCCATCGAAACGGCGCTTTCGTGCATCGGGCTCACGCCCCCCGAGAAGGCGCGCGTCATCCGGATCAAGAACACCCTCATGCTGGGTGAGATCGAGGTGTCGGAGGCATTCGCCGCCGACCTCGCCAAGCGTCCCGATCTGAAATCGCTCTCCGACCCCGTGACGCTGCCGTTCGACGTGGCGGGGCGGCTGGGCGCTCTCTAAAGGAGATCACTCGTATGGCTCGACTCAGGATTCCCGGCCTCCTTGCGCTCCTCGTCGCCGTCACCGCGCTCCTCGTGATCCCCGCGGGCGCACAGCAGAAGGTGAGCCTCACCTTCTCCGCCGGCCCCACCGGCGGCACGTGGACGCCGATGGCGGCGGCCACGGCGGAGGTCATCAAGAAGAAGTACCCCGAGCTCGACGTGCTGGTGGAGCCGGGGGCGGCGCTCGTGAACATGGAGAAGATGCGCAACGACAAGGCGGACATCGCGTGGTCGATGACCACCGTCATGGCCGATGCCCGCGCGGGCGCCAACTCGTGGAAGGGCAAGCAGACGGACAAGGCGCTCTTCGTCGCGAACTTCTATCCGAACGTGTGGCAGCTCGTGGTGCCGCAGTCCGCGGACATCCGCAAGCTGGGTGACCTCAAGGGCAAGGCGATCGCCCTGCCGCCGCGCGGCAACACCAGCCTCGCCGAGGGCTGGGAGCTGCTCCTGAAGGTCAACAACATGAAGCTCGACGATCTCGGCACCAAGAGTTACGGCTCCATCACCGAGAACGCGGAAGTCATCCGCAACCGGCAGGCGGTGGCCATGGGCTGGTTCACGGTGGTGCCCGCCTCCTACATGCTGGACCTCGGCACCTCGATGAAGCTGCGCATGATCTCGGTGTCGGACGCCGAGATCGACCAGCTGAAGGCGATCAACGCCGGCTTCGTGAAGCACGTGATCCCGAAGGGCACGTACAGCCAGTACGGCATCGAGGAGGACGTGGTGACCTTCCAGGCACCCACCATCCTCATCGCGCACGCCAAGACGCCCGCGGACGTCGTCTACAAGATCACGAAGGCGATCGTGGAGGGCCGTGAGGACTTCGGGCGGGTGACGGCCGCGATGAAGGGCGTCACCGCGCAGAACATGGCTCAGAGCTTCGGCCAGCCGTACCATCCCGGCGCCGAGAAATACTACAAAGAAGCCGGCCTGCTGAAGTAACCGCGCTCGTTGCGTAAGCTCACCGGCTACGCGGGCATCGTCGTAGGCGTGGTGGGGGTCGTCATGTCCCTCTACCACGTCTACGCGCGCCTCACCCCCGCGGCGCCCGACAGTCTCGTCCTGCGCATTATCGCGCTCGCCTTCTGTCTGGCGCTGGCCTTCCTGCTCTTTCCACTCAAGTCGACGACGCCGCTCGACGAGGAGAGCACGCGCCTTCCCGTGGATGACGTGGTGGCGGCGGGCGCCCCCCCCGATACCATTCCCTGGATCGACCTCGGCCTCGCGGGGCTCTCGGTGGCCTGTCTCAGCTATCTGTTCATCTACTACGACTACATCACCAACCGTTTTCCCACCGCCCACCCGCTCTCCACCATCGACATCGTCGTGGGCACGGTCGTGGTGCTGCTCGTGTTGGAAGCGACGCGCCGCACGCTGGGGGCGGCGCTGCCGATCCTGTGCCTGCTTTTCATCGCCTACGCCATGGTGGGGCCCTGGCTGCCCGGCCCCTTGCGCCACAAGGGGCTCACGTACGAGATCCTCATCGACCAGACGTTCTTCACGACGGAGGGACTCTTCGGTATTCCCCTCGGCGTGGCGGCCTCCTACGTGATCCTGTTCATCATTTTCGGCGCCTTCCTGGAGAAGTCCGGCGCCGGGCAGTTCTTCATGAACTTCGCCAACGCCATCGCAGGTGGCCAGCGCGGCGGACCGGGCAAGGTGGCCGTGATCTCGTCCAGCATGTTCGGCACCATCTCCGGCTCCGCGGTCGCCAACGTGATGGTGGACGGCTGGCTCACGATCCCGATGATGAAGCGCACCGGCTTCAAGCCGGAAGCGGCGGCCGCCATCGAAGCGGTGGCCTCCACCGGAGGACAGATCATGCCGCCCGTGATGGGCGCCGCCTCCTTCGTGATGGCGGAGTTCCTGGGCATCCCGTACTCGCAGGTGATGATCGCGGCCGCCATTCCGGCTCTCTTCTATTACGGTGCGCTCTTCGCCGCCATCCACTTCAACGCGGGCCGGCGCGGCTTGCGCGGGATGCCGAAGGCGGAATTGCCGATCATGCGGGTGATCCTCTGGAATCAGGGTCACCTGCTCGCGCCCGTTCTCGCCATCTTCGGCCTGCTCCTCGAGGGCTTCACCGCCACCTACGCCGCCATCGTGTCCACCGTGGTCGTGATCTACGCCTGGCTGCTGGGGCCGCTGGTGTGGGTCTTCTTCGCGGTCGGTGTCGTGTTCTGGGTCACCAACGTCAACGTGTGGCTGTGGGTGGCGCTCGCCGTGGCGGGCCTCGTGCCCGTCTTCATCCGGCCCGACGGCGTGGCGCGCATGCGCCGTCTCGTCACGAATGAGATGCCGCTCGCGCTGCGCGACGGCGCCCAGCAGACGGTGCCGGTGGCGATGGCCACCGCCGCCGCCGGCATCATGATCGGCATCATTCTGCAGACGGGCCTGGCCATCAAGTTCACCTCGTTCCTGGTCGACTTCGCGGGCGGAAATCTCATGATCGCCCTCATCATCACCGCCATGGCCGCCGTCATCCTCGGCACCGCGCTGCCCACCACGCCCGCCTACATCATGCTCGCCGCGCTCCTGATCCCGGCCCTCATCAAGCTCGGCGTGCCGCCGCTGGCCGCGCACATGTTCGCCTTCTACTTCGGCTGCCTGTCCGCGGTGACGCCGCCGGAATGCCTGGCCGTGTACGCGGCGGCCTCCATCGCGCGCTGCAGCGTGTGGAAGGCGGGGTGGCAGGCGATGAAGTTCGCCTCCGCCGGGTTCGTGGTGCCGTTCTTCTTCATCTATTATCCGGCGCTGCTCTTCCAGGGCACGTGGACGGAGATCGCGCTCGCGGTGGTGAGCGGGATGATCGGCGTCATCGCCCTCGCGGCGGGACTCGAGGGGTACTTCTTCAAGACCGCGACGTGGCTGGAGCGCGGGTTGTTCCTGGCGGCCGCCCTCCTGCTCATCGATCCGCAAGTAGTGACGGATGTCCTCGGGCTCATGTGCCTGGCGGCAGCGCTCATCATCCAGCGCCTGCGCCGCACGGTGCCGCTGTCACCCGCGGCGGCGTCATGAGCCGCGCCAAGCTCGTCGCGCTCACGATCCTCAGCGCCGCGCTCGTCATCGGCACCGTCGCCTACGGCGTCCTTCGCCTCTACGCGTAGAGGGGTGCGGTGAAGGTCCTCGCCTATCCAGCCTGGGACACGCTCGAGATCCGCGACGTCCCCGCGCCGCAGGCGGGGCCCGGTGAGGCGGTCATCCGCGTGGCCGCCGTCGGCATCTGCGGCTCCGAGGTCGAGGCGGTTGCCTCCCGCAGCCCGCGCCGCACGCCTCCCCTCGTGCTCGGCCATGAATTCTGCGGCGAGGTGGAGAGCGTGGGGTCCGGCGTCACGGAGGTGAAGCGGGGCGACCGCGTGGCCGCCAACTCGCTCATCTCCTGCGAGCGGTGCGAGGACTGCCGCCGCGGCGCTCCGCACCTCTGTCCCGAGCGTCAGGTGTTCGGCATGAACCGTCCCGGCGCCTTCGCTGAGCGTGTCGCGGCGCCCGTGCGCGCGCTGCTGCCGCTGCCCGAGCGCGTGTCCCCGCTGCAGGGCGCGCTCGTGGAGCCGCTCGCCAACGGCGTGCACGTGTGGTCGATGGTACGGGCGCGCTTTCCGGAGACGGTGGTGGTCATCGGCTGCGGCGCCATCGGTCTCATGGCGCTGCAGGTCGCGAAGGCGGGCGGCGCCATGCGCCTGGTGGCAGTGGACACGAACGACGGCCGCCTCGCCATGGCGCACGCGGTGGGCGCGGAGCCGCTCTTCAATCCTATCCGCGACGCCGTGGTGTCCGAGGTGCGCGCCTTCACCAAGGGACGGGGCGCCGACGTCGCCATCGACGCCGTGGGCACGCCCGCTGCGCGGCGCACGGCGGTGGAGGTGGTGCGCCCCGGAGGCGAGGTGGTGTGGATCGGCCTCCACGACGACGCCTCCGAGGTGTCGGGCCGCGACGTCGTGCTCGGGGAGCGGCATATCAGCGGCTCCTATGCCGTCACCTATTCGGATCTGCAATCCGCGATCGCGCTCTTCGCGCACGGCAAGATCGACATCGACCCCTGGATCCGCCCCTTCGCGCTCGACGACGGTGCGCGGGTCTTCCGGGAGCTGCTCGCCGCACCTCCCACCGACTTCGCCAAAGCCGTCCTGCTACCCTAGGGCAGGAGGTCGCCCGTGGGACGCCGCGTCGTGATCCTGCTCGCCGTGGTTGCCGTGGTTGCCGTCATCATCTTCGGCGGCACCATGTGGTACCGCTACCTCACCCAGGTATCCACCGACGACGCCTACGTGGAGGGGACCATCTCGCCCGTGAGCGCCAAAGTGGGCGGCCACGTCACCGAGCTCTTCGTGCGGGACAACCAGGCGGTGAAGAAGGGCGACGTCCTCCTGCGCGTGGACGCCCGCGACTACGAGGCGCGCCGCGACCAGCTGCGGGCGGCGGTGGCGGTGGCGGAGGCGGGGGTGCGGGCGGCGCGCTCGGAGGTTCCGCTCGCGCGCGACGTCACCCGCGCCCAGGTTGACGAAGGCCGCGCCGCCCTCGAGTCGACCATCGTGGGCGTGAAGTCAAGCGAGTCGGCGGTGGAGGAGGCGCGCGCGCGGCTGGAGGCGCGGCGCGCCGCCACCGCCGCCATGCGCGCGGACGTCAACGCCGCGCAGAGCAACGAGCGCCGCACCGCGCGGGAGCTCGATCGCATGCGCAGCCTCGTCAAGAACGACTTCGTGTCCCGTCGCGAGCTGGACGAGGCACAGGCTGCGCACGAGACGGCCGCCGCCGTGCTCGACGCCACCCAGCGGCGACTCGCGCAGACCGAGGGAGACATCCAGCAGGCGGAGGCCGAGCTCGCCTCCCGTGTGCTCGGCATCGAGCAGTCCCGGCAGAAGGTCGCGGAGTCGCGCGGGGCGCTCGCGCGTGCGCAGGGGCAGGGCCACCAGGTGGCCGTGAAGGACGCCGAGGTGGTGCGGGCGGAGGCCCGGCTGAAAGAGGCGCAGGCGGATCTCGCCGTCGCCGAGCTGGCGCTCGAGCACACCGTGGTGCGCGCACCGCTCGACGGTGTCGTCTCCAAGCGCGCCGTCGAAGTGGGCCAGATCGTCCAGCTCGGGCAGCCGCTGCTCGCCATCGTCCCCCTGCACGATGTGTGGGTGGTGGCGAATTTCAAGGAGACGCAGCTCACGCGCGTCCGGCCCGGAATGACGGCGACCGTGACTATCGACAGCTTCCCGGACAAGACGTTCACGGGCACCGTCCACTCGCTGAGCGCCGGCACCGGCTCGCGCTTTTCCCTGCTGCCCCCCGAGAACGCCACCGGCAACTGGGTGAAGGTGGTGCAGCGCGTGCCGGTGAAAATCTTGTTGGAGGAGAAGGAGGCCGGCAATCCCCAGCCACTGCGCGCCGGGATGTCGGCGGTGGTGACCATCAAGGTGAAGTAGCGCGCGGCGATGGCCGACGAGGTTCCGCTTTCCTCGGCGCGCAAGTGGACGATCACGTTCTCGGTCATGTGCGTCACGGTCATGCAGATCCTCGACACGAGCGTGACCAACGTGGCGCTGCCCCACATGCAGGGCGCGCTGTCGGCCGGTGTCGAAGAAATCTCCTGGGTACTCACCTCCTACCTCGCCGCCAACGCCATCATCCTGCCCGCCACGGGCTGGCTGTCGTCGCTGCTCGGCCGCAAGCGCTTCTTCATGATCTGCACGGTGCTCTTCACCGTGAGCTCCTTCCTGTCCGGCATCGCGCCCAATCTCGAGTTCCTCATCCTCATGCGGATCTTCCAGGGCATCGGCGGCGGCCCCATCATTCCGATCTCGCAGGCGATCATGTGGGAGATCTTTCCCCTGCATCAGCGCGGGATGGCGATGGCGGTGTGGGGGGTGGGCATCATGATGGGGCCCATCCTCGGCCCCACCCTCGGCGGCTACATCGCGGACAACTGGTCGTGGCGCTGGATCTTCTACATCAACCTGCCCATCGGCATCGTCGCCTTCTTCATGGTCAGCGCGTTCCTGTTCGACGCGCCGTTTCACCGCCGGCCCCGCCGCGTCGACGTGGCCGGCATCGTCCTCATGGTCGTGGGGTTTGGCTGCCTCCAGCTCGTCCTCGACCTCGGTGAGCGGAACGACTGGTTGGGCTCCACGCTGGTCCTGATGTGCGGCGTGCTCGCCGCGTGCATGCTGGCCGGCTTCGTGATCCGGGAGCTCATGGC
>JBKKCN010000619.1:0-8833 GCA_046712525.1 Candidatus Rokuibacteriota bacterium | reverse complement strand
CGCGGCGGCGTCGGACTGCCGGAGGATGTAGGAGAGCTCGCTGGCCCGGTACCGTGGATTCAGGGCCACGACGACCACGCCGAGCTTGGCGGCCGCGGGCTGCGCCACGTACCAGAGCGGGCGGTTGGGAAGCCAGATGGCGAGGGCGTCGCCCTTGGCGAGCCCGATGGCGGACAGTCCGCGCGCGAAGGCGTCGACGCGCTCGCGGAGGGCCGCATACGTGATGCGCTCGGCGCCGAAGACGATGGCCTCGCGGTGCGCGTGATCGCGGGCCGCCCCCGCGAGCATCTCGTAGCCGGTGGCATCGGCGAGCGGGTTACGGCCCACGGGAATATTTCCCACGGGACTATTGCAGGTGATACAGGGTGGCGGCGTTCTTCCAGGCCACGCGTTCGGCCACGTCGGGCTTGAGCTCGCCGAGCACGCGCCGGGTCCACTTCATCAGCCGGTCGAGGGTGGCAGGCTCGAACAGCCGCGGCGCCCACACGTCGATGCCCATGAGGAAGCGGTCCGGCATCTTCTCGATGAGCGTCTTCCACTTCGGATCGAGCGGCCCCGTCTCGCTCGCGAGCGATGGCGTGCGCTGAAAGTGCATCCCGGAGAGATCGACCATGAGATTGGGATTGCGCGCGAGCAGGGGTTCCAGCCCGCCCGGCGTCGCCTCGCCCGCGTGGGCGAGCACGATCACCGCCTTGCGCTCGGCTGTGAGCGCTTTCTCGAGCGCCTCCGTCGGACCCGCGGTGAGCTCGTCATGGATGACGACCGGCGCGCCGTGCCGCGCGGCGACAGCCAGCAGCTTGAGGAAGGCGGGATCGGCAGGGCTGCGCTCGATCTTGCGCACGACCTGCCGGACGTGCACCTCGCCCACCACGCGCGACTTCGTCCGTGTCAGGGCTGCATCGAGTGCTTCGGCGGCGCCCTTGCTCATGGGATCCGGGACCGGCACACCGGCGACGACCTGGTCGGGGTACTTCTTGGCCGCCGCTGCGATCCAGGCGGCGTCCTCTTTCTGCACTCCGCCCACGCCCAGCAGGACCACCTTGCGGATGTCGTGCCGCTTCATGGCCGTCACATACGCATCGATCGCCTGCGCACTAGGCACGTGCGAATGGGCATCGATGAGCGGCCCCGCGTAATCCGCCGCCCACGCGGCGGAAGCGAGGAACACGAGCGCTGCCGCCGTCACCGCCGCCCTACACGATGCCATCACGCGTCATCTCCTCCAGCTCGGACTCCGTCACGCCGAGCGCGCCGTAGACTTCGCGATTGTGGGCGCCGAGCGCCGGTCCCGCCCATTCCACCGAGGCCGGCGTGGCGCCGAGGCGTGGCGTGGGCGCCGTCATCCGCACCGCGCCGAGGGCAGGATCGGGCACGTCGATGAGGATCCCGCGCGCGATCACGTGCGGATCCTTGGTGATGTCCGCGATGTCGTAGACCGGGCAGGCGGTGAGGTCACTCGACTCGAACAGCGCGCGCATGTCATCGAGCGTGCGCTCGCCGATGGCGCGAGCGAGGATGCCGTCGACGAGGTCCATGTGCTTCACCCGCGCGTCGTTGGTGGCGAAGCGCGGATCTTCGAGGAGGTGCTCCAACCGGAGGGCGGCAAAGAGCGCGCGCGCCGAGGCCGGCGTGGACGCCGACAGCGCGATCCACTTGCCCTCGCGCGTGCGGTACGTGCCGCGCGGGCTCGCGTTGTCCGACGTGTTGCCGTGGCGCGTGCGCACGGAGCCGTCGAGCGCGTAGCCGGCGGCATCGGGGCCGAGCACGGAGAGCAGCGGCTCGTAGAGCGAGATGTCGACGACCTGCCCGCGCCCGGAGACCTGGTCACGATGCCGCAGGGCGGCGAGGACGGCGGTGGCCCCCGCGAGCGCGGCCACCATGTCGGCCATGGGAAAGGAGGGCAGGGTCGGCGGCCCCTCGGCGTCGCCGGTGGTGGTGGCGAAGCCGCTCATCGCTTCCACCATCGTGCCGAAGCCGGGCCGGTCACGGTAGGGCCCGTCCTGGCCCCAGCCCGACACGCGCGCGAACACCAGGCGCGGGTTGTCCGCCGACAACGTGGCCCAGTCGAGCCCCCACTTCTCGAAGGTACCGGGCACGTAATTCTCGATGAGGACGTCGGCGTCACGCACGAGGCGGCGCAGCAGCGCCTGGCCGCGTGGCTTCGTGAGGTTCAGCGTGACGGAGCGCTTGCCGCGCGCGTACACCTTCCACCACAGCTCGCCGCGGTCGCGCAGCCACGTGCGCAGCGGATCGCCGCCGCGCGGGTTCTCGACCTTGACGACGTCGGCGCCATGGTCGGCGAGCACGGTGGCGAGCACGCCGCCCGCAATGAGGCGAGAGCAATCCACGACGCGGAGTCCGTCGAGCGCGCGGGTCATCGCGTCGAATTATGACACGGTGATGCGGGGGCGCGGGGCGTTCACGAGGCAGCGCTCGCCACCGCTATCGCCGCGGTCGTTGCGCCACCGCCGCCGCCACGATGTGCATCAGGTAGGCGGTCTTGAACGGCTTCGGGAGATAGCTGAAGGCTCCATGCTCCAGCGCCGTGGCGAGGAGACTCACGTCCTGGACGGCCGTCAGCATCACGACCGGGACTGTGGGGTCGAGCTCGTGCATCTGCTGCTGAGCCTGAATGCCGTCCATCCTCGGCATGTTGATGTCGAGCAGAACCACGTCCGGCCGTTCGCCGCGGAACGTCGCGAGCCCTTCCACGCCATCCGCGGCCGTGACGGTACGGTAGCCGGCGGCGAGGTGCTGGTCGATGAGTTCCGCGATCGCCGGTTCGTCATCCACGATCAGCACCAGCGGTTTCATGCCGTCGCCTCCCCGCCGTCGAGGCCGGTGATACAGCGCCGCCTCGCCGGCCGCCGCCGAGTTTACGCCTGTCCGTTCAAATCGCGGACGTGCGATGATCGCGGGGGCATGGCCAAGACCGTCCAGCAGACCGTCCTCTTCGACGCCACCCCCGCCCGACTGTTCGACCTGTACATGGACGCCAAGAAGCACGCTGCTGCCACGGGCGCGCCGGCGGTGGTGGCTCGCCGTGTGGGAGGTGCCTTCAGCGCCCACAACGGTCAGCTCGTGGGGCGCACGCTCCACCTGGTGCCCAACCGTCTCGTCGTGCAGTCCTGGCGCTCCGTGCACTGGCCGAAGGACGACCTCGACTCCATCCTGACGCTGATCTTCAGCCGCTACGACGATCGCGGGCGCGTCACCCTCGTGCATGCCAACGTGCCGGACGCCGACTATGCCGGCGTCAAGAACGGTTGGAACCAGTACTACTGGCGCCGCTGGAAGGCGTATCTGAGCGCGAACCGCGCTTCTTGAAGTGCGCCGCGAGCGCGTCCACGATCCTGGCCAGCGCTTCCTTCTCGGTGCGGCCGGTGACGGTGACTCCGTATTCCACCGCTGTCGCCGTCCATTCGCCGTTGCCGCTATCGGCCACTTCCACCTCGAATTGCATCGTCGCGCCTCCTGCTCCGGAGAATAAGCCGTCGTAGTATGCCTTCGCCAGTCCTTGGCCGCGTGCTCGTCGCCGCCAACCCCTACAGCGGCCGGGGCCCTACCGCCAGGCGGGTGGAGATGCTGACGGCGGCGCTGCGCGCGTCCCACCTCGAGTCGCGCGTGGTGTGGGATCCGGCCGAGCGGGCGGCCGCGCTGTCGGCGGCGGAGCCGGGGACGATCGTGATCGCCGTCGGTGGCGATGGCACCGTCGCCGCCGTCATCAACGAGCTGCCGGAGGGGGCGACGCTGGCGGTGCTGCCGGGCGGCACCGAAAACCTGCTCGCGCGCGCGCTCGGCTTTCCGAGCGATCCCGTCGCGCTCGCGCGCGGAGTGGCGGCCGGCGTCGTGTGCTCCGTCGATCTCGGCCGCGTCACCTCCACCTTCGAAGGCCGGACGCGGACGCGGCTCTTCGGCCTCATGCTGAGCGCCGGCTTCGATGCCGATGTCGTGCACCGGGTGGCCCAGTGGCGTGGGGAGGGCGCGGCACTCAAGCGGGGCGGGCGCCGCGGCTGGGTACGTCCGCTTGCGCGCTCGCTGCTGTCCTACCGGCATCCGCCGCTCACCGTGTTCGTGGACGAGGGCGCGCTGAAGGCCGTGTGGTGTCTCGTGTCGAATGTCGCCGCCTACGCGCTCGGGTTCCGGCTCGTCGCCGGTGGCCGTCACGACGACGGGCTCATGGACTGGCTCCTCTGCGAGAGCAGCAGCGTTCCCGCGCTCACGCGCTATGCGTGGGCGGCCCGGCGGGGTCGGCTGAACTCGTGTGCGGGCGTTCGGGCGGGCACCGCCGCGCGCATGCGTATCGACAGCGCGACGCCGGTGCCGGTGCAGGTGGACGGCGACGCGTGGGGCGTGACGCCGGTGGACATCGACATCCTGCCCGGCGCCCTCAGGGTGATAACATGGCGCCCACTTTCGCGAGGTGAATGACGGTGATTACAACCCGCGATCCGAGCCTGCCCGCCACCTACTCCGACGCGCTGGAGACACTGTCTCTCGGTCCCCTGTGGACGGCCCTGCACGCGATGCTGCCCAACGAGCGCCTCTCGCGCGCGGTGCCGCACCGGTGGCGATGGCGTGACGTGCGTCCGCTCCTGCTCGACGCGGCCAAGCTGGTGCCGCTCGATCAGGCGGAGCGCCGCGTGCTGGTACTGCGCAATCCAGGCCTCGAGGGCGCCTACGCGATCACCTCCACGCTCTTCGCGGGGCTTCAGATCATCCTGCCCGGGGAGGCGGCGCCCAGTCATCACCACACGCCGGCCGCCCTGCGCCTGGTGGTGGAGGGCGACGGCGCGTACACGACGGTGGAGGGCATCAAGTGCGCGATGGAGGCGGGGGATCTGATCATCACCCCTCCCATGCGCTGGCACGACCACGGGCACGAGGGCCGCGAGCCGATGGTGTGGCTCGACGGGCTCGATATTCCGCTCGTGCGCAGCCTCGACGCCTCGTGGGCCTCGCGCATGCGCCCCGCGCAGCCGCCGGTGAGCGAGCGCGATTCCTCGCAGGACGAGTTCACGGCGGCGGGCCTGGTGCCTCGCTCGTCGCGCTACGAGGACAGGGGCTATCCCCAAGTGCGGTGGCCGTGGCGCACCGTGCGCCGCGCTCTGGAAGCGCTGGCGGCGACGGCACCGGCCGCGCAGCCGGTGATCTTGCAATACGTGAATCCAAAGACGGGAGCGCCGCCTTTGACCACCATGGCCGCGGAAGCGCAGTGGCTGCGTGCGGATGAACAGACGCGCGCGGACCGCCGCACCACGAGCCGGGTCTTTCACGTCGTCGAAGGACGCGGCGAGAGTCGCGTGGGCGAGCAGGCGCTGACGTGGGAGCAGGGCGATACCTTCGTGGCGCCGCCGTGGCACTGGCTGGAGCACCGTAATCTCACCCCGAACGGGCCCGCGTGCCTGTTCCAGTTCAACGACGAGCCTGTGCTGCGGGCGCTCGGGCTCTGGCAAGAGGAAGCGTCGCCGAAGTGAGGAGTGAAGTCATGGCCGATGCCGCCCGCTACGAGGGGCTCATGGATGTCGTTCGCCACCGTATGACCAACCGCGCCTTCGCGTCCATGGATCCGCCGCGCGAGCATTTCGAGATGATCCTGGAAGCGGCCCGCCACGCCCCCTCCGGGGCCAACGCGCAGCCGTGGCACTACATCGTGGTGACGGACGCCGACGTGAAGGCGAAGATCGGCGACTGCTTCGTGGCCGAGCAGCAGGCGCGCGCGCGGCTGCGCATGGGCTTTCCCACCCCCAACTACCACGGCGTGAAGACGGCCCCCGGGCTCATCGTGGTGGTGGCGGACTTCCGCTTCATCCGCGCCTTCCCCGTCCTCAACGACGGCTCCGAGACGGACCGCCTCTACAAGCAGAACGCCGAGCGCATCCTGCTGCAATCGGTGGCGGCCTCCACCATGTGTGCTCATCTCGCCGCTGCCGCCCTCGGCTACGCCGTGTGGTGGATCACCGCCATCGGCCAGGAGGACATCCAGCGGAAGATCCGTCCCCTGCTGGGGGTGCCGGAGGCGCTGTCCATCATCGACGTCGTGTGCTTCGGGCCGCCGTTGAAGCCGTCGTACAAGCGGTGGAAGAAGAGCCTGGAGCAGATCGTGAGCTGGGGCCGCTTCGACCCCGCCCATCTGATGTCGGACGAGGACATCGACACCTGGATCAGGACCACGCGCCACAAGGTGATGTACCGCGACGAATCGAAGGTGGATTGATGGACGCCGACGCCTTCCTGGGACTCGCCCGCACGCGGCGCAGCGTGCGCGAGTTCGAGCCCGGACACCGGATGACCCGCGACGACCTCCTCGCCATCTGCGAGGCGGGACGGTGGGCGCCGTCGGGCGCCAATACGCAGCCGTGGCACTTCGTGGTGGTGGACGACGCCGCGATGATCGCGAAGGTGACGGAAGTCTTCGTCCGCCAGACCGAGCGCCTGTACGCGAACGTGCCGAAGTTCCCGCACGTGCACAAGAAGTTCCTCGCCAACACGATGGCCATCATCGTCGTGTGCGGGGATCCCCGCTACCAGGCGGCGTACCCGCAATCCGAGGCGTCGCCGGAGCTCAAGCGCGAGTACGCGGAGAACAGCTATCGCATCTGGCTCGTCGGTCTCGGCGCCGCCGTGCAGAACCTGCAGCTCGCCGTCGCCGCCGCCGGGCTCACCTCGGCGTGGCTCTCGGGCGGGGGCGAGGACCAGACGGCGGTAGAGCTCCGCAAGCTGCTGAAGATCCCGGGCGCGCTCCTGCCCGTGGCGACGATTCCCATCGGCGCTCCCCGCAAGCAGGCGAAGAGCCGGTGGCGGGCGCCGCTCGAGAGCCTGGTGAGCTGGAACGCGTTCGAGCGCTCCAAGCTGAAGACCGACGGCGACATCCGCTTCTACATCGACGAGCTGCGCGCCCACGCGATGTACCGCGGCTCGGAGTCCATGGAGGCCTGGCCGGACTACGCGGAGATCGCGGAGAAGCTGCCGTCACTCAAGCGCAGCGCGCTCAGGCAAAGCGCCAGGAAAGGATCCGCTCCGGCGTGACGCGCACGACGGCGCCCGCGGTGCGGTCGAGGCGCAGCTCGTGGTATTGCCGGTACTTGGCCACGAGGAGGTCGATGGCGCGGGAGAACTCGCCGCCGCTCTCGAGCACGTCGCCGCGTCCCTGCACGATCACGTAGCGCAGCGCTCGCCAGTCCTCGTCGTAGTGGTCGGCGGTGAGCGACACGCGCGGGTTGTCCGCCAGGTTGCGCAGCCGCTTGAGGTTGCGCGTGCGCTTGGGCTTGCCGTCCACCGCCGAGTAGCAGCACGCGCCGTCGTAGACGTAGCAGACGGGCACCACCAGGGGCTGGCCGTCGGCATCCACGGTGGCGAGACGGCCGACGCGGGCATCTCGAAGGAGCTCGAGCGCCCACGCCGGCGTCTGCACCGTCACTTCTTGATGAACTTCGCGTACTGGTCGAGCAGGGGAAGGATCTTGTCGCGCCCCTCGGAGGGCAGCCGAAGGATCGCGCGCGTGACTCCCGCGCCCGCGTAGGTGTCGAGCGTCGCCTGCTCGGGCTTGGCGGCGAAGACCGAGATGGAGATCGACTTGAAGTCGCGTCCCGCCTTCTCGGCGCGCGCCTTGAGGTCCTTGATGCCGGGCAGGATGACTTCCGGCGAGCGACCGCGCGGGAACCACCCCTCGCAGAAATCCACCACGCGCTGCAGCGTGTGGCCGCTCTCACCGCCGAGGAGCACGGGCGGGTTCGGCTTCTGCGCGGGCTTGGGCCACGACCAGATCCTGTCGAAGTTGACGAACTCGCCATGGTACTCCGCCTCGTCCTTCGTCCAGATCTGCTTCATGGCCAGCACCTGCTCGCGCATCCGCTTGAAGCGGGTCTTGAAGTCGGTGCCGTGGTTCTCCATCTCTTCGGCGTTCCAGCCCGCGCCGATGCCGAACTCGAAGCGGCCGTTGGAGAGGACGTCGAGGCTCGCCACCGCCTTGGCGGTGGTGATGGCGTCGCGCTCGATGATCAGGCAGATGCCGGTACCGACGCGGAGCTTCTTCGTCACCGCGGCCGCCAGCATGAGCGCCACGAAGGGATCGTGGGTGTGCGAGTACTCCTTCGGCAGCTCGGTGCCGCCGGGGAAGGGCGTGCGCCGGCTGACGGGGATGTGGGTGTGCTCGGGGACGAAGAGCGACTCGAAGCCGCGCTGCTCGGCCTCGCGTGCCAGCTCGTCGATGCGAATGGAATAGTCCGTCGAGAATTGACAGATGCCGATGTGCATGAGGCCTCCTCCTGTTGATGGGGGCGAGCTTACGCCCGCGTCGGGGTCAGGGAAAAGTGCGTGTGGCAGGCGAGCCAGCGGCCGTCGCGCCGGGCGAAGCCGACGGTGCAGCGGCCGGGGCGAGGGAAGGTGGAGCCGTCCGCGTGCACGCCGAGCGACGTCCACGGCGCCGCCACCCAGCCGGCATCGCCCGCCACCGCGCCGCGTGCCGCCTCGGCGTCGATGGTGAAGTCGCGGATGGTCGGCCACACGTGGCGCCATTGCTCGGCTTCGAGGCGGTCGAGGCCCTCCATCATCGCGGTGTAGGTGCCGAAGCCGGTGACGTCGGGCGTGCAGAGCCGGCGCCCCGCTGCGAAATCCATCGCACGCACGGCGGCGGACCATTCACGCAGCCACTGGCGCAGGGGAGCGATGGCGTCGGGGGCGCTCATGGCCGGCTAGCACGCTGCTGAAAAAGGCGCAGGATGCTCAAAAATGCCCAGATCCTAGGCGGCGAGGAGCTCGCGACTGAGACGTAGGCCGCCTACGTCGCAGGGAGCGAGCGACGAGCCAACGACGGAGATGGGCGTTTTTCAGC
>JBKKCN010000618.1:0-2511 GCA_046712525.1 Candidatus Rokuibacteriota bacterium | reverse complement strand
CTGTAGGGCTGCACTCTCTCTCCCCGTCCCCGCGGTGCGGTGCTACCTTGGGTAATTCGTGAGCGACCAGGGCATTCTCTTCGATTTCGGGGGCACCCTCGACGCCGACGGCCTGACGTGGAAGGAGCGGTTCTACCGCCTCTTCCGCGAGGAACATCTGTCCATCGCGCCGGCCGCCTTCGATCCCCACTTCTATGCCGCCGACGACGCGCTGGTGCGCACGCTGCCCGAGACGCTGGGGCTGCGCGACAGCGTGGGCCGTCTCGCGCGCGATCTCGCCGCCCGCCTGGGGCTCGACGCCGGAGGGGCGGGCGGACGCGTGGCCGCGCGCTTTCTCGATGACGCGCTCGCGCGTCTGGACGCCAATCGCGCGGTGCTCGGACGGCTGCGCGAGCGCTACCGGCTCGGCGTGGTCTCAAACTTCTACGGCAACCTCGAAGCCGTGTGCGACGATGCCGGCATCCGCCCGCTGTTCGATGTCATCGTGGATTCGGCCCGAGTGGGGTACACGAAGCCCGATGCCCGGATCTTCCGCTGCGCCGTGGACGCGCTCGGGCTCACGTTCGCCCAGGCGATGTTCGTCGGCGACTCTCCGACGCGCGACATGGCGGGCGCGCGCGCGGTCGGCATGACGCACGTGTGGCTGGTGGAAGCCGACGGATCAGCGCGGACCCCATGCTGCGGGGACGACCGCGTGATCCATACGCTGAAAGACCTGGAGGGACTGCTGTGACAGGAGGGATCATCGCCGCCGGCGAAGGCAGCCGGCTCCGCCGCGACGGCTGGGCCGAGCCCAAGCCGCTCGTGCGCATCGCCGGCGTGCCGCTGCTGGAAACGGTCGTCACCAACTTCATCGCAGCCGGCATCCAGCCGCTGACGATCATCGTGAACGAGGACGAGCGCGCGTGCGTGACATGGGCGCGCGACCGCTTTCCCGCCCTCGATCTGCGCTTCCTGGTCAAGACGACCGCCTCCTCGCTCGAGAGCTTCGGCGAGGTGCTGGCGGCGGCGCCGCCCGGCCCCATCGTCATCTCCACCGTCGACGCGTGGTGCCACCCCGGCGCCTTCTCGGCCTTCGTGCGCGCCGCGGGCCGGCGGCCGGCCGGCACCACCGTGCTCGCGGTCACGCCCTTCGTCGACGACGAGCGACCGCTGTGGGCGACGCTCGACGGCGACGGCCGCGTGCTGACCCTGGGCGGTGACGGCGGCGACGTGGTGACCGCGGGCGTGTACGTCGTGCCCGCGCGCGTACGCGCGCTCGCGCGTCCGGCCGGCCTCGGCCGATTACGCGAGTACCTGGCGTGGCTGGTGGCGAGCGGCGAGCCCGTCTACGGCGAGGTCATCGAGCGGGTGATCGACGTCGACCGCGCCACCGACGTGAAGCTGGCCGAAGAGATGGCCCGCCCAGAATCGAGGTGCGCCACGGCTTCGCCGGGGCGTGCCGAGCGTCGGGGGGCTTGGGGACCCTCCCAGGGTCCCCATGAAAATCAATAGGGGCGGTCCGAGCGTCGGGGGGCTTGGGGACCCGTCGGGGGCCCCCATGAAAATCAATCCAATAAACCATGCTGGGGCATCTTCCGCGAGCGGGCGCATTCGCCCGGGCGCGAGTCCGACGACGCGGAGATCCTGCGACTGGCGGGCAAGCACCTGGAGGCCAAGGGTCTGCAGGTCGTGCTCAAGACGCCGGAGGAGGCATTCGCCGATCCCGACGGGCCGCCGGCCGGCGTCTTCTTCATGTGCGAGCGCGTGGAGGCGCTCGGCCAGCTCAGCGCGTGGGAGGCGAACGGCGTGCCGCACGTCAACCACCCGCGCGCGGTGCTCAACACCTATCGCGATCGGATGATCGCGCACTTCGAGGAGGCCGGCGTGCCGTTCATCCGGAGCACCCTCGTGAAGACGGCGGGCACGGACGTCGAGGTGGCGGAGCCGGTATGGGTCAAGCGCGCCGACGTGCACAATACGCAGGAGGGCGACGTCGTGTTCGCGCAGACAGCCGGCGCCGTGCACGAGGCGCTCGGCGGGCTCGCCGCGCGCGGGATCACGCGGGCGGTGCTGCAGCCGCACGTGCCCGGCGACCTCATCAAGTTCTACGGCATCGGCGGCGGCGGGCCCCATCGCGAGCCCGCGTGGTTTCGCTGGTTCCACCACAAGGACCAGACGCTGGCCGGCCATCCTGTCGCCGCCAATCGCCTCGGACGGCTCGCGCGCCAGGCGGCGGCCGCGCTCGGGCTGGAGATCTACGGGGGTGACATGATCGCGACCACCGGGGGCCTCGTGCTCCTCGACCTCAACGCATGGCCGAGCTTTGCGCTCTTCCGCGACGAGGCGGCGCCGGTGATCGCCGCCCACCTCGCGCTGCGCTTCCGCGCGGTGCGCCCATGAGTGAGCGCCGCGAGGTAGGGCCGCGCTCGAAGGCGATCGTCGCGCGCGAGCAGGGCCACATCGCGCCCGGCCTCCAGGGCTTCGCGCAGTACGCGGGGCTGGCCATGGCGCGCGGCGAAGGCAGCACGC
>JBKKCN010000617.1:0-4118 GCA_046712525.1 Candidatus Rokuibacteriota bacterium | reverse complement strand
GGATGGGGCAGAAGAGACCCACGCAGTCGAGAGAGCGATCGGCGACAACGCCCATAACCGTTTGAAAATTCTGACATTGACACGTCGTGGCGGCAACAAGAATAATGGTCCGTATGCCGGGCGAACCCACGCCAGAAGTTGCGTTCGCAGGGCACCGCTTCATCACCCGCGTCCTCGTGGCCCTCACGTTGTGCTCCGTCATCCCCATCCTGCTCCTGGGGTGGGCGGTCCTGATGGTGGCCGTCCCCTCCTTGGGTGCCGAGGATACGCTCATGCGGGGGGGCTTGCGCTTCCTCATCGCATTCAGCGTGGTGGGCATGGTCGTGGGTGGCTACATCATCTGGGACATCGGACGCACCATGGCGCGCCTGGCGCAGATGATGGCGGGCGAGCCTGCCGGCACCGCCCGCGAGCACCGGCATGACGACGTCGGCACCCTCATGCACACGTTCACCAAGATGCTGGGCACCATCGACCAGCAGGCGGCGGAGATCAACAGCTTCACGAGCCGCCTCGACGCCGCCTACAAGGAGCTGGAGTCCACGAATGCGCGGTTGAAGGAAACCTCGTTCAAGGACGAGGTGACGGGCCTCTACAACCGGCGCTTCTTCTCGCTACGGCTGGAGGAAGAGCTGTCACGGTACCGGCGCTTCAACCATCCCGTCTCCGTGGTGCTGCTCGATCTCGACGGCTTCAAGGCGGTCAACGACGACTTCGGGCACGCGGTGGGCGACGACACGCTGCGCGACATCGCCCAGATCCTCATGAAGCACTCGCGCGGCATCAACGTCGTCTCCCGCTACGGGGGCGACGAGTTTGCCGTGCTCCTCGTGGAGACCTCCAAGGCGGGCGCGCGCCTGTACGCCGACCGCATCCGCGAAGTCGTCGCCAAGTACCCCTTCTCCCACGGCAAGGTCATCACCGCGTCCTTCGGCGTGGCCAGTCTGCCGGACGACGAGGCGGCCACCGCGGAGGACCTCTTCCGCGCCGCCGACGACGCCCTCTATGCGGCCAAGCGCGGCGGCAAGAACCAGGTGGCGGCCACGGGCTCCGCCGAGAAGGTGCTCTGAGTGGAGCCACGCGATGTGCTCATCGTCGATGACGATCGACAGGTGCGCGAGGTCCTTCACCAGATTTTCCTCTCCGCGGGGTACCACTGCCTGCTCGCCGTCGACGGCCGCGAAGGGCTGGCCATGTTTCGCGCCGAGAAGCCGCCCCTTACCGTCACGGATCTGAAGATGCCCATCATGTCGGGCATCGAGCTGCTCCGGCGCGTGCGGGAGACGGACGGCGACGCCGCCGTCATCGTCCTCACCGGTGCCGCCGACGTGAAGGTGGCCATCGACAGCCTCAAGCTGGGCGCCTACGACTTCATCATGAAGCCGGTGAACGTCGATGAGCTGCTCATCGCCGCCGACCGCGCCCTGGAGCGCCGCCAGCTCCTCATCGAGCGGCGCGAGTATCAGGCGATGCTCGAGGCGCGCGTGGAGCAGGCCACCCATCACCTCGCCGCCGCCTACAGCGAGCTCACGGACACCTACCGCTCCACGCTGGAGGCGCTCGGCTCCGCCCTCGACACGCGCGACGTCGGGACGGAGTCGCACTCGCGCCGGGTGCACGGCTACGCGCTCGCCACCGGCCGTGAGCACGGCGTGACGGGCGACGACATGCGCGATCTCGGCCACGGCGTGCTCCTGCACGACATCGGCAAGATCGGCATTCCCGACTCCATTCTCCTCAAGCCGGGCCCGCTCACCCCCGAGGAGTGGAAGGTGATGCGCACGCACCCGGAGATCGGCAAGCGCCTCATCGAGAAGATCCCGTTCCTGCGCGGCGCGGTGCCCATCGTGTACTGCCACCACGAGAAGTGGGACGGCTCCGGCTACCCGCGCGGCCTCAAGGGGGACCGCATCCCGCTCGGCGCCCGCATCTTCGCGGTGGTGGACGCCTTCGACGCCATGACCTTCGATCGCCCGTACTCGAAAGCCATCTCCTCCGACTCCGCCCTCGCCGAGATCAAGCGCTGCGCGGGCAGCCACTTCGACCCCGCCGTCGTGGAGTCGTTCCTGCGCACGCCTCCGTCGCTGCTCGAAGATATTCGCCGCCGCAGCATCGATCCCTAACAGGGCGCTGAAAACGGCGCATCTGCTTAGATGGGGGCCTCGAAGGGCCCCCAAGCCCCCAACGCTCGGCAGCGCCCCGGCAAAGCCGTGGCGCTCCTCGTTGTTCCGCCCCAAGCTTTGACCGCCCTGCGCGTGTTTACTTGGGAGGGGTGAAGCCGTAGGTGTCGATTGCCCACTGGCGCTGCTTGAACTTTTGTACTTTGCCGGAGCCGGTGAGCGGAAAGTCGGAGACGATCTCGACGTGCCGGGGGACTTTGAAGTTGGCGATCTTGCCGCGTGCGAAAGCGATGATGTCCTGCGCGGTGAGACGCTCCCCCGCCTTGGGTACCACGAACGCCATCACCACCTCGCCCATGACCGGATCGGGGACGCCCACGATGGAGATGTCGAGGATCCCGGGATGGCGGAGATAGAAGTTCTCGATCTCGGCGGGGTAGGTGTTGAAGCCGCCCACGATGATCATGTCCGAGACGCGGCCCGTGATGCGCAGGTAGCCGTCGGCATCCTTCACGCCCATGTCGCCGGTGTGAAGCCAGCCGTCACGGACCTTGTCCGCGGTGGCCTCCGGGCGCTTGTAGTACTCCAGCATCAGGCTCGGTCCCCTCACGCACACCTCACCTTCCTCGCCGGACGAGCACTCACGCCCGGTGGCGGGATCGACGATCCTGTCCTGCAGATCGGCGGTACAGCGGCCCACCGTCGATACGCGCTTGTCGAGCGGATCGCCCAGGCGCGTGAAGTGAGTGGCACCCGTCGCCTCCGTGAGGCCGTACACGACGGTGGCATCCATGCCGAGCCCGTGCTCGCGGTCGAGGATGCGCCGCATCATCTCGATGGGGACGGGCGAAGCCCCGATGGTGCCCGTCCGTAGCGAGCGCAGGTCGTAGTCCTTGAAGCGTGGATGGCCGAGCACGGTGATGAACATGGTAGGCACGCCGGAGAAGATCGTCACCCGCTCCTGCTGGATGAGGCGCATGGCCTCCTCGGGCTCGAAGACGTCCATGAGGATCTGCGTGGAGCCGGCGAGGATGTTGGCGGCGATGCAGCCGAGAGCGCCGAAGATGTGGAAGTAGGGCAGCGGCACCAGGCAGCGGTCCTCCGCCGTCCACGCGTGCAGCGCCACGAACTCGCGCGCCTTGTACCAGAAATTGCGGTGCGACAGCACGCATCCTTTCGGCGCTCCCGTGGTACCGGACGTGTAGAGCATCTCCACGGCGGCGTCCGGCGACACGCGGATCTTCGCAAGCGCATCGGACTCCACCTGCTCGCCGCGTCGCTCCACCTCCTCCGCGCTCAGGCAGCCGGGGTCGCGCCCGGCCCCGAAGACGATGACGTGTCGCAGCTCCGGAAACCTGGTGCTGATGATCCGCCGGTCCTGCAGCCACAGCACGTCGGGAACGATGACTCGCAGGATCTCGAGGTAGTCGATGCCGGCGGTATCGAAGCGGTCCACCATGACCACCGCCTTCGCGTCCGACTGCTGCAGGAGGTACTGGACCTCGAGCGCCTTGTAGCGGGTGTTGCACGTCACGGTGACGGCGCCGATCTTGGCGATGGCGAGGTTCACCACGCACCACTCGATCGAATTCGGCATCCACAGCACCACGTGGTCGCCGGCGCCCAGCCCCAGCGCGAGCAGGCCGCGCGCGAACGCGTCGGCGCGCCGTCGGAGCGCGGCGAAGGTGATCCGCGTCTTCTTGAAGACGATCGCGGGCTTGTCGGGATACCGGTCGGCGGCGGCGTCGAGCAGCTCGCCGAGTACCATGGGGGGCCTCAGCGGACGCTGGCGACGAGCCGCCGTACCTTTGCGACGACCGGGGATAGCTGTTCCTCGGTCACGCCTGCCTCGGTGGCGCTCCGGAGCAGCGTCCACAGCTTGTCGCACTCGACCACGGCCGCCTCGCGGTCACCTTCGTTGGAAAGCTGCCGGATGGCGAGCGCGCGCACGTCGGTTACGCCCGCCACCGCGCGCGCGTGCGCGGCGCGCGTCGGGGC
>JBKKCN010000616.1:0-3337 GCA_046712525.1 Candidatus Rokuibacteriota bacterium | reverse complement strand
GTACACGACGATGGGGCGCGAGGGATGAGCGCGCGCAACGCAGTGCGACAGGATGAGCGCGCCCGGGCCCGTGGAGAGCACCGCGTCCACCGGCCACTGCGCGAAGTGCTTGGCGATGACAGCGCCGAGGCCCTCCGTGAAGGAGGGTTCAGTGGTGACGAGCGTCTTCTCGATGTATTCCGTGGTGTGCTGACCCGACGGCAAGAGGACGTGGTCGTTGGCGTGATAGGCGCCGGTGCGTTTGAGGATCTCGAGGTGGATTTTCTCGCGAACCTCGGCTTCGACGGCGGCGGGATCTTTTTTCGGCGCGGCGGCGCTCATCGAGGTCCTCCTCGGCGCATTATCGCACGGCCGTCGGCTCCTCGCGTCGACGCGGCCCCGCCGTCCAGCATCCCCGCAAAGCGGTGCTAGACTCGCCCTTATGCGTGTCCTGGCGCTCGAGGCGTCGACGTTGGCGGGCGGCGTGGCGCTACTCGACGATGAGCGCCTCGTCGCCGAGTACGTGCTGGACGTCAGCCTCACGCACTCCGAGCGCATGCTCGCCACCATCGACCGTGTCCTCGGCGATGCGGGATGGACAGTCCGGGATCTGGACGGCCTGGCGGTAGCGGTCGGTCCCGGCTCCTTCACGGGCCTGCGCGTGGCGGTGAGCACCGTGAAAGGCCTCGCCCTCGCGCTGTCCGTGCCGGTGGCCGCCGTGCCCACCCTCGATGCGATGGCGGCCGCAGTGCCGTTCGCCTGCCTGCCCGTGTGTGCCGTGATCGCGGCGCGGCGCCACGAGGTCTACGCATCACTCTACCGCTGGCAGGAGGGCGCCATGCGGCGGGAGTGGGATTATCTGGCGCTCACGCCCGCTGCGCTCGCGGAGCGGCTCACCGAGCCGGTCATCGTGGCCGGCGACGGTGCCGCCGTCATCTCGTCGCCTCACGCGCATCCGCTGCCGGCGCCACGCCGCCTGCCGGCCCCGGCCTGCGTGGGGATGCTGGGCCTCGAGCGACTGCGCAGCGGCGAGGTCGTCAAGCCCGCCGATCTTGCTCCCCTCTATGTGCGACCCCCGGAAGCGGAGCTCAAGCGTCGTGCCGCTGGCCATTGACCGCATGCGCGCGGAGGATCTCGACGAGGTCCTCGCCATCGAGCGCGCCTCCTTCGGTATGCCGTGGTCCCGCGGCGCCTTTCTGTACGAGATGCAGCAGAATCGCGTGGCGCGCTGCTGGGTCATGCGCGACGGCGGGGGCGTGGTTGGCTACATCTGCCTGTGGGAGATCGCGGACGAGGTGCACGTGACCAACGTCGCCGTCCATCCCGGCCGCCGGCGGCAGGGGATCGCGCGGGCGCTGCTGGGAGGCGTGATCGACGACGGCCGCGCTCGCAAGCTCCGCATGGTGGTGCTCGAGGTGCGGCCCAGCAACCGGGACGCGCTCACCCTGTACGAGTCGTTCGGCTTTCGCGTGGTGGGGCGCCGCCGTGGCTATTACTACGATACCGGCGAGGATGCGCTGATCATGGAGACCACCCTCGACGGTGAGCCTCCGAAGCTGCCCGATACGAGCCGGGAACCAATCGGGCGTGGGCGGCGTTAGTGCGCCAATGAGCCCTTGGTCGCGTCCACACCGCCGGCTCACCGCCTATCGGTGGCGCCTGGCGCCATTTCTGGTGGGGGTCGTCCTTCTCGGGCTTCCCGCGCTCGCCGCCGGAGCACCCACGCCCGCTGAGCTTGCCCGCGGACGGTATGTTTTCGGCGCCACCGGCGGCTGCGGGTGCCACACGGCCAAGGGGCAGCCGGTCAATGCGGGGGGACGGCGGTACGACCTGCCGTTCGGCACGATCTATTCCACCAACATCACGCCGGATACGAAGACCGGAATCGGCGGCTGGACCGACGAGCAGATCATCACCGCCATCCGACTCGGCCTGCGCCCCAACGGCGAAAGGCTGATTCCCGTGCACCCCTACACGGTCTTCAACGGCATGGCGGCGGAGGACCTCAAGGCACTGGTCGCCTTTCTGCGCACCACGAAGCCGGTGAATCGGGCGAACCAGGCCAAGAAGATGACGGTGCCGTTCTTCGAGACCGTATTCCTGCCCACCTGGCTCGCCGCTTTCGCGCCGCGGGAAACGCCACCGCCCACCGCGCCCACGGCCGGCGTGCCGCGCGGCGAGTACCTGGTGCGCGCGGTGGGCCACTGCGGTGAATGTCATTCTCCGCGCACCATGACGCAGGCCACCGACAACAGCCGCTTCCTGGGCGGCAATCCCAAAGGGCCGGAAGACTCCGCCATGCCGAACATCACGCCCGATCCGGACACAGGCATCGGCAAATGGTCTGTGGAGGAGATTGCGGAGTACCTTGGTAGCGGCAACAAGCCCGACGGCGACGTCGCGGGCGGCCTCATGGGCGAGGTCATCGAGGGCACCCTGGCCGGCTACAAAGACATGACGAAGGCGGACCGCGTGGCCATCGCGCAATACCTGAAGACGATTCCCCCAGTGAAGAACCGCGTCGAGAAAAAGTCGTAGCGGCATCTCACCCCGGGCGCCGGCCAGCGGCTTTCGCCCCCTACAGGAGGTCGGTTGATGACTCTACTCTCCCGTACCGTCGTCGTCGTTGTCAGCCTCAGCGTGGCCGTGGCCGGGTGTGCCACCTTCAAGAAGATGACCCCGGATGAGGCCATCGCCGCCCGGCAGGAGCTCATGAAAAAGCAGGGCGCCGCGATGCGCTCGATCTCCGACAAGCTGAAGGCGGGCCAGGTGCAGGCGGTGGCGGCGGACGCCTCTATTCTGGAGGACACCGCCAAGAAGATTCCCAGGCTCTTTCCCGAGGGCTCGGTCAACCCCGCCACGTCCCGCGCGAAGCCGGAGATCTGGCAGAAGTGGCCGGAGTTCGAAAAGTACGCGAAGACGCTGCATGAACAGGCGGACATGCTGGAGAAGACGGCGAAGTCGGGTAACTCGGAGGCCACCAGCAAGCTCGTCGCCGATATCGGACGGCAGACGTGCGGTGGCTGTCACACCGCCTTCCGCGGTCCCGAAATCAAGAAGTAGCGCTCCATCGGCGGTTGCCCGCGAGGAGAAGCGTTCTCCCCGCGGGCTTTTGATACAATCCGGCCGTCTCCACCACGATGGCCGGATCTGACGCAACCTCCCCGAAACGCGATCCCGCGACTCTCGTCCAGCGGATGCTGAACGGCGACCGGCTCGCGCTCGCCCGTGTCATCACGCACGTGGAGAATCGGTCGCCCGCGGTGCCGTCCATCATGCAGGCGGTGCACGGCCGTACGGACGGCGCCTACGTCATCGGCATCACGGGACCGCCGGGAGCAGGGAAATCCACTGTGGT
>JBKKCN010000615.1:0-9612 GCA_046712525.1 Candidatus Rokuibacteriota bacterium | reverse complement strand
GCCTTCATGGCGACGGCGGAGCACGCCGGCAGCGCGCCCTTCCTGTGCGTGCCGCCCCGGTCCGAGCGCGCCTACCATCCGGCCGGCATCGAGCTCACGTATGCGGAAGTGCGCGAGGCGGTGCTGGAGCTGCGGCGCGCGTACGAGGATGCCGGCTACGGCCACGGCCATCGCGTCGCTCTGCTGCTGGAGAACCGGCCCGAGTTCTTCTTCCACTATCTGGCGCTCAACGCGCTCGGCTGCAGCGTAGTGCCGGTCAATCCCGACTACCGCCACGACGAGCTGCTCTACCAGATGGACCACTCGGAGGCCGATCTCGCGGTCGTCATCGGCGCCCGCGTGGCGGATCTGGAGGCGGTGGCGCGCGAGCGTGCGAAGCTCCTGCCCGTGGTGGACGCGGAGGCGTGGCCGGCCACGCTGCCCATGGCGAGCGTCGCCCCGCGCGGGGGACAGCCGGGCCTCGACACGGAGTGCGGGCTCCTCTATACCTCCGGCACCACGGGGCGGCCGAAGGGGTGCGTGCTCAGCAACTTCTATTACCTCAACGCGGGCACGTGGTACCGGGACCTGGGGGGGCGGCTCCGCCTCGAGCACGGGCGCGAGCGCATCCTGAATCCGCTGCCGCTCTTCCACATGAACTGCCAGGCGGTGACGGCGACCTGTGTGATGCTCACCGCGAATTGCCTCATCCTGCCCGAGCGCTTCAGCCCCACGCGCTGGTGGAAGGACATCGCGGCGACGGCGGCCACGGCGGTGCACTATCTCGGCGTGGTGCCGCCTTTACTCTTGAACCAACCCCCTGTGGTCGAGGAGCGCGGCCACCACGTGAAGTTCGGCCTCGGCGCGGGCGTGGAGCCACAGCTGCACGCGGCCTTCGAGGAGCGCTTCGGCTTTCCCCTCGTGGAAGTGTGGGGCATGACGGAGACGGGCCGCATCTTCGCCGACAACGTGGAGCCGCGGCAGGTCAGCACGCGTGCCTTCGGTCGGCCCCTGCGTGAGTTCGAGGGACGCGTGGTGGACGCCGACGATCGCGAGGTGCCACGCGGCGTGGAGGGTGAGCTCGTCGTGCGTTGCGCGGGCGCCGACCCTCGGCGCGGATTCTTCTCCGGCTATCTCAAGAACGAGGACGCCACCGAGGCGGCGTGGCGCGGGGGCTGGTTCCACACGGGCGATGTCGTGCGCGAGGCCGACGACGGGATGTTCTACTTCGTGGACCGCAAGAAGAACATCATCCGTCGCGCGGGTGAGAATATCGCGGCCGCCGAGGTGGAGGCCGCGCTGCAGGCGCACGAGGCGGTGGCGCAGGTGGCGGTGCTTGCCGTCCCCGACGAGATCCGCGAGGAGGAAGTGATGGCGTGCGTGGTGCCCATGCCCGGCATCACCGGCGACGTCGAGCTTGCGCACCGGCTGATGGACTGGTGCCTGGACAAGCTCGCCTACTTCAAGGCCCCGGGATGGGTGCTCTTCCTCGACGCACTGCCCACCACCGGGACCCAGAAGGTGCAGAAGACGCAGATTTTCCCGCCCGGCGAGGATCCACGCGCGCGTGCGGGGTGCATCGACCTCAGAGAGCGCAAGAAGAAGCGGCGCTGAAGGAGACGGCGATGGCCTACCGGATCAACCACATCCACCTGAAGGCGGCAGACCCCCGGCGCACGGCCGACTGGTACGTGCGGGCGTTCAACTTCAAGATCCTGAGCGACGAGACGCGCGTCTTCGGAGACCGCTTCGTGCGCTGCCAGAGCGAGGACGGCGGTATCGCCGTCAACATCTCGGGCGCGCGCACCGGCGAGCGCCTCGGTCCCGGTGACGCCACCGCCCATCACGGCCTCGAGCACTTCGGTTTCGACTCTGTCGACGTCGCGGCGGACATCCGCCGCCTCGAGGGGCACGGCGCCCGGCTGCTCGAAGGCCCCATCGACGTCCCCAGCGGCCCCCTCATCGCGTTCATGCAGGCGCCCGATGACGTGCGCATCGAGCTCGTGCAGCCGCGCAAGGCGATGAAGGGCGGCTGTTGAGGCCCTTGCGCTAGCCGTGCGCGCGACGCTCCTCGGCACCGGCGCTCCGCCGCCCAACCCGCTGCGTCGTGGTCCCGCCACCCTGCTGTCCCTCGGCGACGCGCGCTTTCTGGTGGACGCGGGCTCCGGCGCCGGCGTGCAGCTCGTGAAGGCGGGCGTGCGTCCCTACCACTGGCCGCCGGTGTTCATCACGCACCATCACTCCGATCACACGATCGACCTCGGACACCTGCTCGTGACCCGCTGGATCGTCGGGCAGAACGCGCCCTTCGAGGTGTTCGGGCCCGCCGGCACGCGGCGGCAGGTCGAGAAGCTCATGGACTATCTGCACTGGGACATCGAGGTGCGCCGCGAGCACATGCGCGATCGCCGTCCGCCCACCGTGCACGTGACCGAGGTCGAGGAGGGGCCAGTCCTGGAACGCGAGGGCGTCCGCGTGTCGGCCTTCCTCGTCGAGCACGGTCCCGTGAAGCCCGCCTTCGGGTATCGCTTCGAGGGCGGCGGCCGCCGCGTCGTCGTCTCCGGCGACACGCGGCCGTGCGACAACCTCATCGCCTGGAGCAGCGGCGTCGATTGCCTGATCCACGAGTGCTGCGAGATGACGAAGACGTCGTGGTACCCGGAGTGCGGATGGCCGACGATCGAGGACAAGATTCGTGACCTGCAGTCGTACCACACACGTCCGGACGAGGTCGGCCGCGTCGCCGCCGGCGCGCGCGTGAAGGCGCTCGCCATCACACACCTGATGCCGGGCTCCGTCGCCGCCGAGGTCGCCGCCGCCGCCTCCGCCCACTACGGGGGGCCGATCGTGGTCGGCGAGGACCTCATGGACGTGTGACGGCGTCGAGTGACAGCCTGACCACTAATCGCCGTTGGAGCGCCCCTGGGATAACCGCTGTCGCACCTCGCAACCATCCACAATACGACGTGAAATCAGACAGTTGCATCGGCTCGCCGTCATCGACGAGACCGCGAGCGCGTTTGGCCTTCCCCTTGCTCCGTCGTCGCGCATGGCGAATCGGATCGAGAAATCCTCCCGTGAGCGTCGATTCAGGCGGATTGGCGTCTCCACGATGGTCTTCGTCGCGCTCTCGGTGTCCGCCCTCGCCGTGGCGTTCAGCGTGCGGACCAGCCCGGAGCCTACCGTGGCGGCCACCCACGCGGAGATCTCGCAGGCGCGTGCGCTCGCCGAGTCGGGTGTGGAGCGCGCCGCATGGGCACTGAACAATCCGACCGCCGGCGCCGGCCTCGGCATTCCGCCCGCCCAGGTGCCGGCGCGCAGCCCCTTCGACGGCTCGCGGTTCTTCCTCGTCGACGAGCGTCGCGGTGGGTTCACGGTGCAGGTGGTGGCGGGCGGCAGCCAGAACGAGCGTGCCGTGACCGCGGTGGGCTGGACGCCCAATAACACAGCGCCCAACCGCGCGCAGCGGAAGCTCCAGGCTCGCTTGCAGCTGAGCGCCCTCGGTGTCCGTCTTCTCGATCCGCCCTGCGCGCTGTGTGTGAACGGGCAGGTGCGGATCGCCGGCCGCGCCGACATCCGCTCGCAGGGCAACGGCTGCGGGACCAACCCGTCGCCGTCGACGGCGGTGATGAGCACGGCGGGGATCTTCCGCACCGGCGACGACATCCACGTGTACGGCTACGGCAACCACAGGCACAACGAGGGCGGCGACGTCGATGGTGCCGCCCGCAGCGCGACGTCCTTCACGTACACGCGCGCCGAGCTTGCGCACCTCAAGGCGGTCGCGCAGCGAGACGGGACATACTTCCGCGGCGCACGCACCTCGATCCCGACGCAGGCCCGGGTGATCTTCATCGACACCACGACAGGCACGTCGTACTCGCGTAGCACGCCGGATGCGGAGGCGGGCTCGCTCACGCTCGGTGGCAGCCAGACGTATACCGGTCTCATCATCGTATCGGGGCCGATGCGGCTCACCGGCCGCAACACCTTCAACGGCCTGCTCTACGCGCTCAACAACCTCACCATGACCGGCAACATCACCGTCAACGGAGCCGTCGTTTCCGAGAACCGCAGAGATCCGTCCACCAACGTCGAATCGCCGTCGACCAGCAGCAATCAGATCAACTTCCACTGCGGCAACATCCGCAGCGCGGGGGGCACGGTGACGCCGACGTGGAGCGTCGTGCCCGGGACGTCCCGGGATCTCGCGGGTTAAACCGGCGGGTTTGAACCGCCGCGCGCTGCCGCGAGGCAGGCGCCGCGCTCGCGCATTGAGAACGGGGTTTCCGTAATCCACGCGTGGGCTACCCTTCTCAAGTCCACCGACTCTCGCCGGTCCGCCACCCACTCCGATTCCCGGGTCTTTCCGCACGGCATGCTGGTTGCAGTACACCCCTTCAACTTCGCACTGGAGGGGGTCATGGATCAGATTCGCGAACGGCTGGAGAAGGAGCTGAAGATGACGGCGACCCGGTTGCGGGAGATTTCCCGTCCGGACGAGCTCGAAGAGCTACCCGCGTCGCTGGGATCGATCTTCGACGACGTGGATAAGATCCAGATCGACCAGACGCGCGAGATGGGCCTGATGACGAAGGGCCGGCTCGTCCAGCGCGCCAACCGGCTCGTGAGCGCGCTCAAGCGGGTCGAGGCCGGTACCTACGGCGAGTGCGTGGAGTGCGGCGACACGATCAAGGCCGCTCGCCTCAAGGCACTTCCCGAAGTAGAGACCTGCCTCATCTGCCAGGACCAGATCGAGCGCATGAGCCGCCGCAGCGGCTTCTGGGACAAGAAAGCCGCCTGATCGCCCTCAGGGCAAGTCGAAGAGGATGATCTCAGCGCGCTCCTTGCCGGCCACGGCGAGGGCGCGCTCGTCGTTGACGGCAGCCCCGTCTCCCTGCTCGAGCTCTTGCCCGTTGACCCGCACGGAGCCCCTCGCCACCTGAAGCCACGCACGACGCGCCGGCGCCACGGGGTACATCACGTCGTGTCCGGGCTCGAGCACGGACGCGTACACGAGCGCATCCTGGTGGATGGTGACGGAGCCATCACGTCCGTCAGGAGACGCCACGAGCCGCAGCCGGTTGCGCTTGTCGTCGTCGGTGAACGCCTTCTCCTCGTAGCTGGGCGGAATGCCGGCACGGCTCGGCTCGATCCAGATCTGAAGCAGCCGCAGCGCGTCGGTGGGCGAGGGGTTGAACTCGCTGTGCCGCACGCCTGTCCCCGCGCTCATGCGCTGCACGTCGCCGGGCCGGATCACGGAGCCGGTGCCGAGACTGTCCTTGTGCGCGAGCTGGCCCTGCAGCACGTACGTGATGATCTCCATGTCGCGGTGCCCGTGGGTGGGAAAGCCCTGACCCGGCGCCACCCAGTCCTCGTTGATGACGCGCAGCGGACCGAAGCCCATCTGCTTCGGGTCGTGGTAGTCCGCGAACGAGAACGTATGGTACGTCTCGAGCCAGCCATGGTTGGCGTGGCCTCGCTCAGCGGATCGACGGACCTTGATCATGTCGTCAGCCCCCTTCACCCGTTTAGAGCCCGGACGCGAGGCTGGCGATTCCTACGTCCCGGCGAGCATCCCTCCGTCGACGGGGAGAGCGACGCCGGTGACCCAGCGGGCCTCGTCGCTCGCCAGGTAGAGGGCCGCCCACGCGACATCGTCGGGCCTGCCCAGGCCCAGCGGGTGCTTGGCGAGAAGAGCTTCGTACCGGCCGTCAGCCCGCATCGCCGCCAGGTAGTCGCGATTGAGCTCCGTCTCTACGTACGCCGGGCACACGGCGTTGACGCGGACGCCGCGCGGGGCGTAGTCGAGCGCCATCGTCTTCGTCAGGTTGATCACGCCTGCCTTCGACACCCCGTACGCGGTGAGGGAGGGACTGCCTTTCATCCCCGCCGCAGAGGCGACGTTCACGATCGCCCCCCGGGAGACCGTCAGCGCGGGTAGCGCCGCCTTCGAGCAACGGAAAACGGACGTCAGGTTCGCGTCGAGCGTGCGGACCCAGTCCTCGTCGGTGCAGTCGGCGACCGTCGTGCGCGAGACCATGATGCCGGCGTTGTTGACGAGGACGTCGAGGCGGCCGTGGCCGTCAACGGCGGCCGCCACCAGCCGTTCGACGTCGGCCTGACTCGTCACGTCCGCCGTGATCGTGTCAGCGCGCCCGCCCGCCGCCTTGATGACCTCTGCCACCGCCTTGAGCGGCGCCGGTCGGCGGCCGTTGACGAGCACGGTGGCGCCCTCCAGGCCGAAGCGGAGGGCGATGGCCCGCCCGATCCCGGTGCCGCCCCCCGTCACGATCACGATCTTGTCTTTCAGCCGCATGGGCCCGTAGAGTACCGTAGTAGGGACATACAGGCCCCCAGACGTTCTCTGACCGGCCGGTCAGGCGATTCCTACTCCCCATCCTGAACTTGGGTGGCTTTCACGCGATTACTCGGGTGAGGCGGGGAGGAGCCACTAATGAATCCAGCCGGATGGTTCGGCTGCCAGTCTGGCAGTCTTCTTGCTGTAACATTGGGCAGAATGCAACTCGTACAGCGCACTTTCGAGCGGTGGCGGCCAAAACACCGGGCGCGGTACGCGTTGGCGCTGGCCGGCGGGGGCGTCATCGGCGGGATGTACGAGGTCGGGGCGCTGGCGGCTCTGGAGGAGCGGCTGAACGGCGCCGGCCGGGCCTTTGACATCTACGTCGGCTGCTCGGCGGGCTCCGTCGTCGCCTCCCTGCTCGCCAACGGAGTGCCCGCGCGTGAGATCTACCGGATCCTCGATCAAGACCTCGCTGACCCGCTCAACTTCCGCAAGGGCGCCGTCTTCGCCTCCGATTCTTTCCGGCGCGCCGCGGGCAGCTTCGGGCGGATGATGTGGGCCCTCAGCAAGCACGCGCTCAAGGGGCGCGGGTGCATCCCCGACATGCTGGCGCGCGCCGAGCGTGACATGCCCGCCGGCTTCTTCTCGCTGTCGGCGCTCGAGGTGTACATGCGTGTGGCCTTTGCCACGCGTGGCCTCACGAACTCGTTCACGAAACTCGAGCGCACGCTGCTGATTCCGGCCATCGACCTCGACACCGCCGAACGGGTGGTCTTCGGGGCGGGGACGCTGAAGGAGGTGCCGATCAGCCACGCGGTGGCGGCCTCCTCAGCCATTCCCGGGTTCTTCGATCCTTACACGATCGATGGCAGAGATTACGTCGATGGCGGTGTCGGCTTCAGCGGCCACGCCGATCTCGCCGCCGAGGCGGGCGCCGACGTGGTGTTCGTGGTGAATCCGCTCGTGCCCAACGTGCACGACGGCTCGGTGTCGATGCGCAAGCGCGGCGTGTACACGATCATGGAGCAGACCAGCCGCATCTACAGCCAGAACCTCTTGACCCTCGGCCTCGGCACCCTCGCCGTGAAATACCCGCGCACGGCCTTCTTCCTGCTGCAACCGCCGCGCACGAACACGCTGCTCTTCGGCCCTTCCATGGGCTTCGAAGCCAGCCGCGCCGCCCTCCGCTTCGGCTACGCGTCGACCCTCGAGTGGCTCGACAAGCAAGACGGCGCCGGCCTCATTCGCCGCCTTGGCGTAACCCCGCACGTCGCCGCCGTATAGCTCGCCTCGTTCTCTTCCCCATCAGCCGCCATTCACGTGGTCCTCGCAGCCCGACGGATTCCCGCGAGGGGAGTGACTAGGTGCTGGGAGTCGCCGAGCGGCGCTGGATCGCGCCCAGGCCGTCGTAGGCGGCGTATTTGTAGGCGTCGCTGAGGGTGGGGTAGTTGAAGACGGTGTTGATGAAGGCATCGATGGTGCCGTTGAACTGGAGCACCATGAGGCCGATGTGGACGAGCTCGGAGGCGGACTCGCCGATGATGTGGACGCCGAGCAGCACCTTGTCGGGGTAGCGAAAGACGAGCTTGACCTGGCCCGCGAGGTCCCCGCCGATCTGGCCGCGCGCGTTATGGCGGTAGAGAGCGCGGCCCACGCAGTAGTCGATTCCTTTTTGCCGGCAGCTTTCCTCCGTCTCACCGACCTGGCCGATCTCCGGAATCGTGTACACGGTGAGCGGGAAGATGGGCGCCACGCGTGTCTTGTACTTCAGGTCGAAGGCGTGGCACATCGCCACCCGCGCCTGCTCCATCCCCGTGGCGGCGAGAGCCGGGAAGCCGATGACGTCGCCTGCCGCGTAGATGTGCTCGGCGGACGTCCGGTAGTGGGTGTCGACGGTGAGCAGGCCGCGCTCGTTGACGTTGAGTCCGGCGCGCTCCAGCCCCAGCGCGTGGACGTTGGCCACCCGGCCCCCGGCCACCAGCACCGCGTCCACCTTGAGCCCGCTGCCGCCCTTGAGGTCGAGGCGCACGCCGTCGTGGTCGGCGGCATAGCGTGCGACGCCTTCGCGCAGCCGCACGTCCACTCCGAGCAACTGCATCTGCAGCCGCAGGCGGTCGGACATCTCCACATCGAGGAAGGCGAGCAGCCGGTCGCGACCGTCGATGAGCGTCACCGCGAGGCCGAGGGCGGCGAACATGGTGGCGTATTCGCAGCCGATGACACCGGCGCCGATGACGGCGAGCGTGGCCGGTAGCCGCTCCATGGCGAGGATCTCGTCGCTGTCGTACACGCGCGGGTCGGCGAACGGGATGTCCTTCGCGCGCGTGGGCACCGAGCCCGTGGCGATGAGGATGACCTCGCCGTGCAGGACGCGCTCGGCGCCGTCCGGCGCTCGCACGCGTACGGTGTGCTGGTCCTCGAAGCGCGCTTCGCCGCGCACGAGCTTGATGGCGTGGCGCGCGAGGTTGGCGTTGACGACCTCGCGCAGCGACCGCACCACGTCCTGCTCGCGGTGCATGAAGTCTTGCACCGTGAGGTTGGCCTTGACGTGATAGTCGATGCCGTACAGCCCCCGTTGCGAGAGGCCGCCGAAGTACAGCGCTGTCTCGCGCAGCGTCTTGGAGGGAATCGTCCCGGTGTTGATGCCGGCGCCGCCCACATAGGGCTCGCGCTCGATCATGGCCACGCTCTTGCCGAAGTACGCCGCCTGTGCGGCGCCCTTCTCGCCGGCGGGTCCGGAGCCGATCACGATCAGGTCATAGCGTTCCACGGTGATCCACCGTATGTGCACGTCGCCGCTTTTGCAAGACCTTACCGTCGCCCACCCGCAAGCTTCAGGCTTTCGGGCAGGGCTCGTAGCCGTCCCATTGCCACCACGCCCAGCGCCGGTCCCACCGCCAGGATGGCGAAGGCCCCGCGCCATCCGACGGCGGCCACCAGGGGTGGGATGAGCCAGATCGTGAGAGTGGTAAGAGCAAAGCCGGCGCACGTTTGCATGGTGAGGGCGGTGCCCACGTAGGCGGGTGGCGAAAGCTCGGTGATGGCCGTCGAGAACTGCGCGGAGTCGGCGACGACGGTGATGCCCCAGATGATGGCGAGGCCCAGAGTCAGCAGCGGCGGACCGCCGAACGTCAAGCCGATGGCGAGCGCGCACAGCCCGCTGGCGGCCATGGCCACCATCGTGAGAGTCGTGCGGCCCCAACGATCGGAGATGAGACCGCCCGCGTAGCAGCCGAGGGCGCCGAGCGCGATGACGACGAAGGTGGCGGCGGCCGGGTTGAGGCCGGCGTAGTCGCCGCCGCCGCGCGCGTGCAGGCTGTCGGCGAGGA
>JBKKCN010000614.1:0-8501 GCA_046712525.1 Candidatus Rokuibacteriota bacterium | reverse complement strand
CGGCTGGTCAGCATGGCCAAGATCATGTTCATAACCCGACCTCCCGGCTGGGTCGTTCCTAGGAAGGTACACTACGCTGGACGCGGCGCGACGCTGAGCATCAGCGTCGCGCGAGCGCCCACGCGCCCGCGACCACGAGTACGGTGAGCACGACGAGCGCCCACTGGACCGCCGCGCGAGGCGGCTGTCGCAGGACGACGCCGGTGGCGAGGCCGAGCGCTGCACCGGCGACGAGGCCGAGCGCGTGCGCGACGACGTCCGCCTCGGGCGCGGTGCCCAGCATCGCGAGAAGCAGCAGCATGGCGGCGAGCACCATCCAGCCGCGTCGCGAGGGAGTGCCGGCGGTCGGCGACGGAAGGACTCGCAGCGCGCCGAGTGCGCCGATAGCGCCAAACGTGGCCGTCGAAGCGCCGATGGCGATGTGCCGCGGGTCGTGCACGAGGGCGGAGAGCACGTTGCCGGCGGCACCGGAAAAGACCATGAGACAGAGCGCCACGCCGATGCCGAGCCTCTGCACGAGCGGCGGCAGGAGCACCGCGGTGGCGACGGCGTTGCTGAGGGCGTGGACCGTGTTGGTATGCAGCGTGAGCGCGGTCACGGCGCGCCACGGCTCGTCGCCGATGACCCGCGCCGCGGCGGCGGCACCGCGCTCGAACCAGCGCGAGCCGGCACCAGGCGGCCCGGTCATGGAGAAGAGAGCGAGAAGCAGCAGCGCCACGGTGACACCGGACATCCACGGATACGGCGGTGGTTCGGGAGACGGGATGCGCTCCGCATTCTCCCGATCGTAGGCGGCGAGCGCCGCGTGTGCGCGGTGCACGTCGTCGGCGAACACCAGCACGCTCCAGCCATCGTCATGGCCCGCCACGGCATGCGCGATGCCGGCGGCGGTGAGTACGAGGGCCCACTCGTCCGCCTGCGCTGAGGTGCGCGCGACGCGGACCGGTTCGTCGGGGTTCAGGCTGGACGCGTGCGGCTCACGGCTCGGCGGCCCGAAGCGGCATCAGATCATCCGCAGCTGGCGGGCCATCTCCAGCCGCTGCTCCGCCAACCGATTCGCCGCCAGCCATGTCGGAATCCGCTCGCGCTTGGAGATTCCGATCAGCTCCGCCATGCGCTCACGGATGCGTGAGACATTCCGCCACGCCCGCTCGCGGTTGAAGCCGCCCTTCTGGGCGATCCGATCGGTGTCGAAGATCGTTCCCCCCGCGTTCGCAATGTAGTCGGGCGCGTACAGGATTCCGCGTTCTTGCAACAGGTCGCCGTGGCGCTCCTCGGCGAGCTGGTTGTTGGCGCTGCCGCACACGATCCGGCACCGCAGCTCGGGCAGCGTGCGGTCGTTGATGACGGCGCCGAGCGCGTACGGCCCGTAGATATCGCACGGGTGCGCGTGAATCTCCGCGGGGTCGACGGCGGTCACGCCGAACTCGCGCTTGGCGCGCTCGACCTTGGTGGTGTCGATATCGGCCACGATCACTTTCGCGCCTTCCTTCACGAGGCCTTCGACGGCGGGCCAGCCCACGGCGCCGAGGCCCTGGACGGTGATCGTGCGGCCCTGCAGGCTGTCCGAGCCCCACACCTCCTGGGCGCAGGCCTTCATGGCCTGCTGCACGCCGAAGGCGGTGGCGGGACCGATGTTGCCGGCGCCGCCGCAATATTCCGGCAGCGTGATGACGTGCTCGGTCTCCTGGTAGAGCAGCTCCATGTCGTCGAGCGTGGTGCCGACGTCCTCGCCGGTCTTGTACTCGCCGTGGAGGGATTGGATGAAGCGCCCCATGGCGCGGATGAGCGCTTCGGTCTTCTGTGTCTTTGGATCGCCGATGATCACGGCCTTGCCCCCGCCGAGGTTGACGCCGGCCGCCGCGTACTTGTAGGTCATGCCGCGGCCGAGGCGCAGGGCGTCCATGATCGCCTCCTCTTCCGTGGCATACGTCCACATGCGCAGGCCGCCGCAGGCGGGGCCGAGGGCGGTGGAATGGATGGCGATGACGGCCTTGAGGCCCACGTCCGCGTTGTGGCAGAGCACGACCTTGCGGAAATCGTATTTGGCGAGGTACTCGAAGATCATGCCGCCGACCAGCCGCCTTCGACCATGAGCAGATGGCCGGTGACGTAGGAGGACGCGTCGGAGGCGAGGAAGACGACGGGGCCCACCAACTCCTCGGCGCGGCCGCGGCGGCCCATCGGCGTGCGCTCGCGGATGTGGCGCTCCTTCGCCTCGTTGTGGATGTTCTCCGCGCCCTGCATGACGTTCTCGAAGTAGCCCGGGGAGAACGCGTTCACGCGCACGCCCTCGCGCGCCCACTCCACGGCGAGCGTGCGCGTGAGCTGGTTCACGCCGCCCTTGGCCGAGCCGTAGGGGACGAGCCAGGGGATGCCGATCGAGCCCGCCATCGAGGAGTTCATGACGATGCTGCCCCGCTTCTGGCGCAGCATCTCGCGGCCGGCCGCCTGCGCGCAGAGGAAGTAGCCCTTGAGGTTGATGTCGAGGATCTCGTCCCACTCGGCCTCGGTGTAGTCGATGGCGGGCTTGATGTTGTCGATGCCCGCGTTGTTCACGAGAACGTCCACGCGGCCCCACGTCTCCATCGTCGTCGCCACCATGCGGTCGACGTCCTCCTTCTTGGACGTGTCGACCTTCATGGCGACGGCCTTGCGGCCGAGGCCGGTGATCTCCGCGGCGACCTTTTCCACCTGCGGCAGCGTGCGGCTCACGGCCACGATGTCGGCGCCGTGCTGGGCGAGGCCGAGCGCGATCGTCTTGCCGAGGCCGCGGCCGGCGCCGGTGACGATGACGACCTTGCCCGTGAGGTCGAAGATCTTGCTCATGGTTGTCTCCTTTCAGGACTCACGCCGCTACCGAGGCGGGCGCCACGCGCGGGCGCGTGCGGCCGCCGAGCTTGCGAACGTAGACGGTCATGATGATCAGCCCGAGGCCGATCGCGATCTGGCGCAGCGCCGCCAGCCGCGGCGCGTCGATCATCGGGATCACGTCCTTCGCGAAGCGCGTGCCCTCCAGGACGACGACGAGGATGGCGGTACCCCACAGGGCGCCGCGCATCGAGCCGGGGCCGCCGATGATCATCGCCATCCATGTGTAGAACGTGATCTCCGGCGTGAACTGGTCGGGCACGACGTAGGTGACGTAGTGCGCCCACAGGCTGCCGGCGACGGCGGCGAGGCCGGCGCCCCAACCGAGCGCCGTGAGACGAAAGGCGAGAACGTTCTTGCCGAGCGCCATGGCCGCCTGGTCGTCGTCGCGCACGGCGCGCAGCGTGCGCCCGAGCGGGCTGCGCGCCAGGATCTCGCTGAGCACGAAGGCGATGAGCACCGCGATGAGCACGAGCGCGAGGTAGGCAACGTGGTCGGGCACGCCGGGCAGGTTCCGCCACGGCCGCGGGATGCCGGGAATGCCGAGGGGGCCGCGTGTGAGCTCGCGCGCGTTCAGCAGGAGCAGGCGAAGCAGCTCGGAAAAGCCGAGGGTCACGATCGCGAAGTAGTCCTCGCCGAGGCGCAGGGTGGCCGTGCCGACAAGCAGGCTCGCCGCCACCGCGAGGACGACGCCGGCGGCCATCGCGACCCCCCACGGCGCGCCCGCCAGCGTGAGGAGGGCGGAAGCGTACGCCCCCAGCGCGTAGAAGGCGACGTGGCCGAAATTGACGAGGCCGGTGATGCCGTAGTGCAGCGTGAGGCCGAGCGTAAGCAGCGCCTGGATGCCGATGATGGTGGCGAGCGCGATGAGATATTCGGTAATGAGAACACGACTCCTTGTGAAATAAGGGGTCCAGCGCCGTTGATTCGGTACTGGCCCTTTTCATTCGATCCGCCAGCGTCCGGCTGACAATCTTACCGCGGTTCGGCACCGCCGATGCTCAGGTCGCGGAGCCAGGCGTTCCCTCGAACACCTAGCCTTCACGGTGCCGGCCGGCGCGGCGCCACCTACGCGACGGCAACCCTCGGTCGATCGACCCACGGATGAGTTGTTCGGTCGGGAGCCCGCGCGGGCGGCGCGGCGGGATGGATGCACGCCCGATCACCGGCACCGGTTTTGCAAAGGGGCGTGCTATGGCGAATGCCCTCTCGCAACGTAGTCGAGTGGCTGCCCGCAGATACCCACAGCTCACCTGACCGCCGCCGCTGACCGCGTGCTCACTGAGAATCCGCCATCCGATCGGACACGTTCTCGTGCCGGTCTTGCCGCCGTGCGAACGCCCTCAGTCGCGGAGGTCACCACAAGGCCGATGCTCGTTATCGTAGCGCTCTGCGGACTGCTCGTGGTGAATGGCGCGCGAGCGGCCGTGGCCTCGAGTGCTGTCGTCGCGCCGATGACACTGGGCGGACAAGAGCGTGACATTGGTGACCCCCATGGGATGCCCCCACTGGCATTAGCAAACGGTGTCGCTTTCTCTCTGAGTGCCGGGAGCACGCTGGAAGAACGTGGGTGGTCCGGTGACACGCTTCGGCTCACGGACGCGAACGACGTGCCGACGGCGACCACCGAAGCGCGCATGCTCGGTCGAGACTGGCCGGGAATCGCGAAAGATACCGCGCTGTTCCTCGGCTATCAGGTGGCGTTCGGAGCCGTCCTGTATCTCCTCCCGGAAAGCGCGACGGGGTCGGACAAGAGCACGGTGTTCGAGACGTGGGAATTCAATGTGCGAAACCCGCACTGGGATCGCGACCCCTGGTTTGTCAACTACGTCAGCCATCCGTACTGGGGTGCGGCCTACTACGTTCGAGCTCGCGAGCGTGGGTTCGGTGAAATCGGTTCCTTCGTGTACTCCGTGTTGCTGTCGACCCTATTCGAGTATTCGATTGAGTCCTTCTTCGAGCCGCCGTCGTACCAGGACCTGATCGTGACCCCGGTGGCGGGTGCCCTGATTGGTGCCTTCATCTTCGAGCCCGTGCGAGCGAGAATTAAAGCCAAACCGGAACTCATGTGGCATGACCACCTCATCATGGTGGCGACCGATCCGCTCGGGGCCCTGAACGGCGTCTTCGACTGGCTCTTCGGGATCAAGTCGGATATCCGGCTGCAGTTCCGTCCGCTAGCCCGATCCCAGCGCGATGTGACCGGCGCCAGTACCCCTTCGACGTTCAGGGGGCACGAGGTGAGCCGGCGTGGCGCCCCGGAAGTCGGCGGGGGACTTATCCTGCGCTACTGACTGACGCGACCGGCCGGCCGTCGGTGATCAACGTCGCGATCGCCTCGCCGCTCGCCAGCGCACCTTTTCCACGCGCGACGGCCACACGACGTGGCGTTGCTCAATGTGCACCCGCACACGCCGTCAAGCACCGGATGATCGCGCCGCAGTTCAATCGGTTCCGCGTTGCGAGACCGGCGGTGCAGAACGTCGTCCCCGGTGCTGAAAGCCGACGCCGCACTCGGCGCAGACGCGCAGCGGCCGGAGGTGTGCGACTAGAGTGTCAACGGCGGCTTCGTCTCGTACGCCACGAGCCCGACCTTGACGAGGAGCGTAAGGGGGATCGGTCAGACGGAAGACATATTCGGTCACGCCGCGCTCCACAGGCCACGCGGGCGGAACATGAGGCAGAGCACCATCGCGGAGAAGGCAATCGCTTCCTTGTAGGCCGAGGGAATGATCAGCGTCGACCATTCGCCGGCGAGGCCGATCACGAGCGCGCCCGCCATGGCGCCGTAGGGGTTGCCGATGCCGCCGAGGATGGCGGCGGAGAAGATCGGGATGACGAGGTCCCAGCCCATGTTGGGCTGGATCACGAGGTTCAGCCCGAACAGGATGCCGCCGGTCGCGGCCAGGAAGATGGCGATCGCCCACATGGCCAGACGCGCCCGCGCCACGTCGGCGCCCGCGATCTCGCAGAGCACGGGGTTGTCGGCGATGGCGCGCAGGATGCGGCCCAGCTTCGTGCGCGACAGCAGCAGGTGCACGGCGAGCACGAGCACGGCGGCCACCACCAGCGTGATGATCTGATACACCGTGAGGCGCACCGGCCCCCACACGTACGGCCGCTGCAGCGGGACGGCGAACTGGAGCAGGGGGCTGCCGAAGATGAGCAGCACGACGTGGCGAAGGATGAACGACACGCCGATGGAGATGATGAGGAGCTGCACGGTGCCCGTGACCGGCAGCTTGTCGTAGGCGAGGCGCGCCACCGGCACGCCTACCAGGAGCGCGGCGGCCACGCCCAGCAGCGCGGACATTCCGAACGACAGCCCCGCGAAGACGTTGAACGCGTACGTCGTATACGCGCCGAGCATCATGAAGTCCGGATGCGCGACGTTGGCAAAGCGGGCGATGCCGAAGGTGAGCGAGAGGCCCATCGCCCCCAGCGCGAGCAAGCTCGCGACGAGAAGCCCCGTGACGGTGAGGTGGACGAGCTCGCCGATCAGGTCGTCTTCAGCTCGCCGAACTTGATCACGCGATCGAGCGCCCACTTGCCGCTCTTGATGCGGTACACGCCGAAGTCGGTCTGAACGTCGCCGTTGTCGTCGAAGTCACACGCGCTGGAGGCGCCTTCGTAGTTCACCTTCTCGCCCGCCTTGACGGATGCTGCGGCATCGGCCCAGCTTCCGACCACCTTGCCCGGAGGATTCGAGATCTTCCGGATGTTGCCCTTGATGGAGTCGCCCGCGGTGTTGCCGTTGCCCGCGAGGACCGAGAGGGCCACCACCATCAGATGGTCGTAGGCCATGGCGGCGAAGAAGTCCGCCTCCTGGTTGTGGGCGGCGCGAAAGAGCTTGTCCGCGTTCTTGTAGGCGGACGACTGTAGATTCGGCGCGCCCTCCACGACGACGATGCCCTCCGACGCCTGCGCCCCGATGCCCTGGATGAATTTCTGGTCGAGCGCGAAGCCCGGCCCCATCCACGTGCCGCCGAGGCCGAGCTGGAACCATTCCTTGAAGACCTGGATGCCGTCCGGCGTGTAGCCGCCGAAGAGGATGACGTCGGGCTTGCCCGCGAGCGCCTGCTGGATCTCCGAGCGGTAGCTCGACTGGTTCGGGTTGTAGATGACCTTGCCCGTGACGGTGCCGCCCACCTTGGCGAAGCGGTCGGGGAAGCTGTCACCGAGCCCGATGCCGTAGGGATTGTTCAGGATGAGCATCGCCGCCGTCTTGTAGCCGAGCTTCTGCGCGGTGGTCGCGTACACGGTGCTGATCACCGCCTGCGAGTACGCCGTGCGGTACAGGAAGTCCTCGTCCTTGAAGGTCGAGATCGCGGGCGAGCTCGACACGCAGAAGTGCGGGATGCGCGCCTGCACCGCGATGGGCGCCACCGCCAGCGTGACCGCGCTCGACCACGTGCCGAGGATGGCGTGCACGCGGTTGACGTCCACGAGTTTGCGCGCGCCGCGCACGCCGGCGTCGGGATTGGTCTGCGCGTCTTCGGTGAAGAGCTGGATCTGCTTGCCGGCGATGCCGCCCGCCTTGTTGATCTCGTCCGCGACGAGCGTGTACATGCGCGACATGGTGGTGCCGTAGACGGTGCCGCCACCGGTGAGGGGAGTGAGCACGCCGATACGGAGCCCCTCCGCTTGCGCGTGCGCGCGGCCGCCGACCAGCGCGGCGGCGGTGCCGGCGACACCGGTGGCAAGGAACTGACGTCGATCCAGCTTCATCGTCGACCTCCTGGGATTGTGCACGGGCCGGATTGCACCACAGTTAACCGCCGAGGTAAAGCCGCGCCACCTCCGGATCGTCGAGGAGTGCGGGACCGGCCCCTTCGAGCCGGACCTGGCCGCCAGCGAGGACGTAGCCGCGGTGCGAGCGTCGCAGCGCCTCGCGCGCGCTCTGCTCGACGAGCAGGATGGCCACGCCGCCGCGGTTGATCGACTCGATCTTCTCGAACACGGCGTCGACGAGGAGAGGCGACAGCCCGGCCGACGGCTCGTCGAGGAGCAGCAGGGTGGGGTCGAGCATGAGCGCGCGGCACATCGCCACCATCTGGCGCTCGCCGCCCGACAACCCGCCCGCCTTCAGCCGGCGCTTCGGCAGCAGGTTGGGAAAGAGCGCGAGCACTTCCTCGAGGCGAGCGCGGAAGTCGTCAGTGCGGACCACCGCGCCCATCTCGAGGTTCTCGTCCACCGTGAGCGAGGGGAAGATGTTGTCGACCTGGGGCACGTACGAGAGCCCGCGGCGCACGAGAAGGCTTGGCGCCAGGCCCGTGATGTCGTCGCCGTTGAGCCGGATCGACCCCTGGCGCGGACGCAGCAGGCCGAACACGGTCTTCATGAGCGTGGACTTGCCGGCGCCGTTGGGCCCGATGAGCGTCACGATCTCGCCGGGCTGCACCTCGATCGACACGTCGTGCAGGATCTCCATCTGCTCGTAGCCGGCGCTGACACCGTGCACGCTGTGCAGGCTCATGGCGCGTGCGCGTGGCGCGCGCCCAGGTACGCGGCGAGCACGCGCGGGTCGCGGCGCACGGCGTCGGGCGGCCCTTCCGCGAGTGGACGCCCCTCGCTCATCACGATCACGGGATTGCAGACGGCCATCACCAGATCCATGTCGTGCTCGATGA
>JBKKCN010000613.1:0-3745 GCA_046712525.1 Candidatus Rokuibacteriota bacterium | reverse complement strand
TCCTGTCCGCCGTCCTCACCCCGCATCATTTCCACGACCACGCGGTGCACCAGGAGTTCTTTCGAGCGCACATGGCGACCAAGGGCCGGGAGCTCGCGGACGCGTGCCTGTCGATCATCAACAACCTCGCGGAGGTTGCGTAGGCAAGACCGAGCCAACGGCGAGACGACGGCGAGCCGTTTGCACGCGGTAAGCGCACACGAACCTGCGCCGCCGGCCGTCCAGCCTGACGTGAGCGACGGCGACGGAAACAGGATGGGTTACAAAACAGTGAAGAGACGAAAAGAAAGCCCGTCGCGAGCGCTCGTGCCCGCCCAGCCCCGAGACTCCGTGGACGTCTTCGAGCGCGTGCTCATGAAGGGCGCCGTGGTGGAGGGCGGGGGCGACGCGGAAGCCTAGGATGCCGGCGACGAGTCTGGAGACCGGGGAGACCGCGTGGCTACGTGTGTCGATCGCCGGCGTCGATTTGCTAAATGTGCAAAGCGAACTGTCGTGGCGGTCCCTGGACGAGCCTGAAGACCCCAGTCCTTAGCGCCTCAGCTCGGCGTCCAGCTCGTCGATGCCCGCCGCCACGATGTCCACGAGCTGGTCGACCTCGGCGGCCGTGATGCAGAGAGGCGGCGCGAGCCGGATGACGTCGCCGCGCGTGTAGACGATGGCACCACGGTCCCACGACTTGCGATCGAGCTTGGCCACCTGCGCCGCGTCGAGGGGGCGGCCGGAGCCGTCCGGCTGCACGAACTCGGCGCACACGAGGAGGCCGCGCCCGCGTACCTCACCCACGATCCGCCGCTTGCCCACCGCGCGCTGGAGACCGTCGAGCAGCCGGGCGCCCATGACGTCCGCGTTGGCGACGAGGTTGTCCTTTTCCATGATCTTGATGTTGGCGAGGCCGGCCGCGCACGCCACGGGGTGCGCCGCGTACGTGTTGGGGTGGACGTTCTCCTTCTTGCTGTCCTCGGCGAAGGCATCGGCGATGTGGCGACGGGCGATCGTCGCGGAGAGGGGGACGTAGCCCGACGTGATGCCCTTGGCCACGGACATGAGGTCGGGGACGACGTCGTCGTGCTCGACGGCGAACCAGCGGCCGGTGCGCCCGAAGCCGGTGATGACCTCGTCGGCGATGAGCAGGACCTCCAGCTCGTCGCAGACGGCGCGCACGGCGCGCAGCCAGCCGATGGGCGGCATGATGAAGCCGCCCGACGACAGCACGGGCTCCATGATCACCGCCGACACCGTGTCGGGGCCTTCCTTCACGATGGCCTCGCGCAGCCCGCGCGCGCAGCGCGCCACTAGCTCCTCGTCCGTGCCCGTGCCCCGGTCGCGGAAAGGGTACGGCGCTTTTACCTTCGCGAAGCCCGGCACGTGCAGCGCCGCGTAGGGCTCCACCATGTGGGGCAGACCGCACACGGCGAGCGTGCCCATGGTGGCGCCGTGATAGCCGCCTTCGAGCGCGATCACCTTGTGCTTGTCCGGCTTGCCGCGCGCCAGCCAGTAGTGACGCGCGATCTGCATCGCGCGCTCGTTGGCCTCCGAGCCACTCACCGCGAACATCGTGTAGTCGAGGTCGCCCGGCGTCAGCGCGGCGAGCTTGGCGGCCAGCTCCGCCGCGGGACGGTTCGAGAACTGGCGCGTGGTCGGATAGTAGGCGAGGCGCACGGTCTGCTCGGCGATCGCTTCCGCGATCTCACGGCGGCCGTGGCCGACGTTGACGACGGCGAGGCCCGCGAAGCCGTCCAGCAGCTTCTTGCCCTTCTCCGTCCACACCCACACGCCTTCGGCGTGGTCGACGACCAGCTCTTCGTCGGACAGCCACGGATGGTCCTGGGTCTTGTGCGTCCACAGGTGCTTGATGTCGGCGGCGTTGGTGGTCATCGGGCCTCCCGGAAGGTGATGACGCTACCGTAGGGCGTCGGACGGGCCCGCGTCAAGCGGCCTGCTATGATCCGCCCATGTTCATCGTGGGCATCGACGTGGGCGGCACCTTCACCGATCTCACGGCCGTCGACACCGCCACCGGCCGCGTCCTCGTCACCAAGGTGCCGTCGCGGGCCCGCCACGAAGCGGCGGCGGTGCTCGCCGGCCTCGACGCGCTCGGGATCGCGAGTGGCGACGTGCGGCGGCTCGTGCACGGCACCACCGTCGGCACCAACGCGGTGCTGGAGCGGCGCGGCGCGCGCGTGGCCGTCCTCACCACGGCCGGATTTCGCGACCTCATCGAGATCGGCCGCACCAAGCGCAACATCCCCGCCCTCTTCGTGCCTACGTTCGTGCGGCCCAAACCCGTCGTCGAGCGCAAGCACCGCTTCGAGGTCGCCGAGCGGCTCACCGCCGACGGCGCCGTGCTCGTGCCGCTCGATACCGCCGGCGTGGACGCCGCGCTCGACGGCGCGCTCGCCGCCGAGTGCGAGGCCATCGCCGTCTGCTTCCTGCACTCGTACCTGAATCCGGCGCACGAGCGCGCCGTCGCCGACGCCGCCAAAGGCAAGCGTCCGGGACTGCCGGTGTCGTGCTCGGCGGACGTCGTCGCCGAGTACCGTGAGTTCGAGCGCTTCTCCACCACCGTCCTCAACGCGTATCTGCAGCCGCTCATGGACGGCTATCTGACCGGCCTCGAGGAGCGTCTGCTCGCCACCGGCTACGCGCACGGCGTGCTCACGGTGGCCTCCAGCGGCGGCATGATGACCACGGAGACGGCGCGGCGGCTGCCCATCAAGACGATCTTCTCGGGGCCCGCGGGCGGCGTGAGCCAGGCGTGCTTCATGGGGGCCGCCGCCGGCGTGCGCGACTTCATCACGTACGACATGGGCGGCACCTCCACCGACGTCTGTCTCATTCGCGACCTCACGCCGCTCACCACCTCTGACGGCATGATCGGCGCCTTCCCCGTGAAGGTGCCGCAGCTCGACATGCACACCGTGGGCGCCGGCGGCGGCTCCATCGCGTGGATGGATGTCGACGGCAGCCTGCAGGTCGGCCCCCGCAGCGCCGGTGCCGCGCCCGGTCCCGCCGCGTATGGTCTGGGCGGCACCGAGCCCACAGTCACGGACGCCAACGTGGTGCTCGGCCGCATGGCGGGCCGGCGCCGCCTCGGCGGCAGCATCACCATCGATCCCGCGCGCGCCCGCGACGCCGTGGCCGGGCTCGCCGCCCGGCTGGGAGGATCGCTCGGCGTGGAGGCGCTTGCGGAGGGCGTGATCAAGATCGCGGTGGTGCGGATGACCTCCGCCATCCGGGAGATCTCCATCCAGCGAGGCCATGACCCGCGCGACTTCACGCTCATCGCCTTCGGCGGGGCGGGGCCGATGCACGCGCTCGCTCTTGCCGAGGAGATCGGCATCCGCCGCGTGCTCGTGCCGCGCCACCCGGGCAACTTCTCGGCGCTCGGCCTGCTCGCTTCCGACATCAAGCACGACGACGTGCGTACCCGCGTGGGCCCGCTGCGCGAGCGCCTTCCGTTGCTGGCCGAGCTCTTTGCGGGGATGGAGGACACGGCGGCGCGCCAGCTCGAGCTCGAGGGCTTCGGCCCCGCGGAGCAGCAGCGGCGCCGCTCGCTCGACCTGCGCTATCGCGGCCAGGCCTTCGAGCTGAACGTGGCGGTGGATGACGCGCTCGATGTGGACGCTATCGAGGCGGCCTTTCATGCCCAGCACCGCGGCGCGTACGGGCACGCGAGCCCGGGCGCCACCATCGAGCTCGTGAATGCGCGGCTGGCTGCCCACGGCGTGGTCCCCAAGCCCGCGCC